>QMOF01000032.1 GCA_003650185.1 Chloroflexota bacterium
AAATGACAGCAGACTATACCTCGACCAGGATCCAGTTTGATCGCCCTATAGGCAGCTTCCAGGCCGTGCAGCACAGGCTGGCTGACATGATGATCGATGTTGAAGGGGCCAGGTGGACTTCGTACCGGGCCGTGTGGCACCTCGACCAGGGACGGCCGGCTGCCAGGGAGGTGGCCATCGCCAAGGCGTGGACTAGCGACGCATGCCAGAGAGTAGCGTATGCGGCGCAGCACTTGCACGGAGGCGTAGGCATGGACCTGGACTACGACCTGCATTACTACTTCCGCTGGGCCAAGGCTATGGAGTTGAACCTCGGCGTGGCCCCTGTTCACAGGAAGGATATTGAGCCCATCGTTCCGGCTGTCCAGGCAGCCTGATGCAGGAAAGGAAGGACTTGCCACTACGTGGTGCGTTTGGGGTCTGACCTCTCCTGAGGAAGGTGTCGACAGGTACCAGGGCCCGTTCTAGAGTTGCCAGGCGCATTGGGGTCATATTAGAATAAAGCGGGCGTTACCTATAGGTAAGGACTTGTGCTTTTGTCGGTGCCCACGTGCTGACGGAGCAGGTATGGAAAGGAGGACTGTATGGCCCAAAGAGTCGGCATTGTGGCCGTGGCCCAGACGAAATACCACCCAAACAGGGCCGATGCGAATGAAGGGGAGCTGGCCTACGAAGCCATAAGGCAGGTACTTCAGGAGACGGGCCTCGGCTTCTCAGATGACGGTGATGGCATTAGTTCAGCAGTCACTTGCTCGCAGGACTTCTGGGACGGCAGGACCATATCGAACCTGAATGTGATGTCCTACGTTGGGGCTCACCTGAGCCACGAGGACAAGGTGGCCGAAGATGGGGTCAACGCGGTGTACACGGCGATGGCCCAGGTACTATCAGGAAAGCATGACATCGTGTTGACCGTGGCCCATATGAAGGAATCTCAGGGTGACAAGAGCATTATTGAAAATGCTGCCTTTGACCCTATTTTCTTGAGGGTCCTGGGCCTGGACTTTTTGACGGCCGCGGCCCTGCAGGCGCAGCGCTACATGCACAGGTACGGGATAACGGCGGAGCAGTGCGCCAAGGTGGCCGTGAAGAACCGCGGAAATGCCAAGAGAAACCCATATGCCCAGGAACCGATGGACATCACTGTGGAGGATGTCCTCAAGTCGAAGATGCTGGCATCTCCTATCCGGCAGCTCGACGCCAAGCCAGTCTCCGATGGGGCTTGCGCCATGATCCTGGCCAGCGAAGAGAAAGCGAAGAAGCTCACGGCTAAACCGGTGTGGATACTGGGGGTGTCGAACTGTTACGAGACCCACTACCTGGGAGATAGAGACCTGGCTGACTGTAACGCGCTGGTCAAAGCGGCCAGGAAAGCCTATGGCATGGCTGGTGTGAGCGACCCGCTGAAGGAGCTCGATCTGGCGGAGGTCTCCGAGGAGTATTCCTACCAGGAGCTGCTCTGGATGGAGGGGCTCGGCTTGTGCGGCCGGGGAGAGGGGGGCAAGCTGATTGACTCCGGCGTGACCCAGATGGGCGGCCAGTTACCGGTCAACCCGTCAGGCGGGATGCTGGCTGGGAATCCCAACGGTGTGGCGGGAATGGCGCGCGTGGCGGAATGCGTGCTACAGCTTCGCAACGAGGCTGGCGACCGACAGGTGCCCGGAGCCAGGTTGGCGCTCGCCCACGGTGTGACCGGGATATGTGGTCAGCTTCAGGCTGTCATGATTCTGGGGACGAGCTAGTCGGAGGTGAGATATGGCCAATAGGGTAGCAATTGTAGGAGTTGGACAGACTTATCACCGGAGCACTCGCCGTGACGTCAACCAGCAGGAAATGGTCGGCGAGGCAGTCAGGGCAGCGCTGGCCGACGCTCAGTTGAGCGCCAAGGACATCGAGGCTGTCTTCACCAGCAACATGGAGACCTTTGAAGGCATCTATCTTCCCGACCACTTGATGGTCGACGAAGTCGCAGCTTTCGGCAAGCCGGGTCTAAAGGTGTGCACCGGAGGCACCAGTGGTGCGTCAGTCGTCGCGGAGGGCTTTCACTTTGTGGCGGCGGGCCTGTTTGATCTAGCCCTGGTTATCGGCTTCGAGAAGCAGGACACAGGTGACACAACCGCGGCTATCACAGCCAGCGTTACGCCGGTATGGGGTAAGGGCGTAGCAACAGGTGCCATCGGAGAGTTTGCCAAGCAGGCTTTGACGTATATGCAGAGGTCTGGGGCCAAGGAGGAGCATGCTTGCATGGTGCGGCTGAAAGCAGACCGGGGCGCCTGCCGGAATCCCTATGCTCATCTGAGGCTCGGGCTCAAGAGTGTAGAAGAGATCATGAAGTCCGGTTACCTGGTGTGGCCGCTGAGGTTACTGGACTTTTGCCCCCAGTCCTGCGGTGCGTGTGCACTTGTCTTTGCTTCCGAGGAAAAAGCGAGAAAGATGACCAACAAGCCGGTGTGGATTGCTGACCTGATCACGGTGCACCAGGAGCCGTTCCGCGCTGGTTCCTTCGGCGACCCGACCGGCCTGGAGACCTATACCCAGGAGGTGGCCGCGGAGAAGCTATACAAGAGAAACGGCATCACCAATCCGCGGAGGGATATATGCATGGCGGAGATCTACGAGCCCTCCAACTGGGAGGAGATGAGCCTCTATGAGCACTTCCACTTCTGCGAGAAAAACGAGGGGTGGAAGCTGGTGGAGAAGGGTATCACTGAGATAGAAGGGGAATTCCCGGTGAACCCCTCTGGCGGTGTGATCGCTACTAACCCGATTGGGGCCACTCCCACCATTCGCGTTGCTGAAGCCGCTCTCCAGATTCGCGGCGACGCAGGCGAGCACCAGGTCACCAGGGACGTACACACAGCAGTTGCCACTGCGCTGGGCGGTCCAAACTGGACAGTGATGACGCTGCTAAAGAGGTCTTTGTAGAGGAGGCGACAGAATGACTGAAAAGCCCGGTCAGGAGCTGCTCACGGTAGAAATCGCACGACCCCGACCCTATCGGTGGTCGACGGGCAAGTACCTGGGCAGGCTCTACAAAGAGGCGATGGAAAACAAGAGGCTGGTGACAAACCGGTGTCCTAAATGCAAGGAACTGCTCTGGCCTCCACAGGCGGTCTGCGGAAGGTGCAAGGTTGAGGCGGGGGAGGACTGGGTCGCGATGAGCGACAAGGGCACGGTGATACAGTATACATACCTGGTGTTTCCGCTCTGGGACCCTCACTACGGTGAGAAGTTGGCCAACCCTCATCCCACAGCCACCATCAAGCTGGACGGCGGTGTGTATATGGTCCATTTTCTGGAGGAGAAGGACCCGCAAAAGCTGAAGGAAGGAATGCGAGTGCAGGCGGTGTGGAAGGAGAAACAAGAGGAGCGTGGCCGAGGGCTTGGCGATATCCTCTACTTCAGGACGATCGAGGAGTAGGAGGCTAGGCAATGACCGACAGGGTTGAGAAGCTGAGAGACCTGGACGTCTTCATATACCACGGGAAGGTGGATATCCCGGACACGTACAGTGCTGGCACCGTGGGTAGCCGGTTTCTCATTGAGATACGGGACAACAAGAGGATCATGGGCACCAGGTGTCCTGCCTGCAAACGCGTGTATGTCCCGGCCAGGTCTGTTTGCAAGGACTGCTTCGGCCGGATGGATGAGTGGGTGGAAGTAGGTGACAAGGGTACCTTGCTCACCTACACCGTTGTACATGTGCCTACGTCCGTGCAATTGAAAGAGCCTCCGGTGGCATACGGCATCGTTCAACTGGACGGAGCCGACACTGGCCTGGTCCACCTGCTGGGCGAGGTAGACCCTGACCAGTTGCAGGTCGGTATGAAGATGCAGGCCGTATTCGCTGAGGAGCGGGTGGGCAGCATTCTGGACATAAAGTACTTCAAGCCAGCAGCGTAGCTGTGCCACCGGGCCAGCTATGGCAGACTTGCCAGGTTCCCGCCGGTTGGGCCGAGATAGGGGATATCCGTCTGACCAGCCTGGTTGGCTAGTTTCGTGCACTGTGTGAACTGAAGAGGGAGCACTAATATGTCTCGTAAAGTCCTGCGCACCAGGCTCTGTGACTTGCTGGACATCGAGTATCCCATAATTCTGGCTGGCATGGGTGGAGCCGCCAATGCGGAGCTGGCGGCGGCCGTTTCGGAAGCCGGGGGTCTGGGCATCATCGGGGCCGTAAACCTGTCGCCAGACGAGCTCGACGCAGAGATCACCAGGTGCAAGAGGCTGACCAGCAAGCCGTTTGGCGTTGATACCATCGCCCCGACCAATATGGTGGACACAGCCACCATTGAAGAACTGAGGAATTATATTCCGGACGAGGCGGTGGACTACGTGTCGAGGCTTGCCAACGATCTGAAAATACCAGTCCCGGAAGGTACCAGGTTCGGCAAGGAGGGCGGTACGGGGTGGGCTGCGGGTATGACGCCGAAGCAAATTGAGGTGGTGTACGATCACAAGATACCGGTTTTTGCGGCAGCCCTGGGAAGCCCTGCCTTCATGGCTCCTGAAGCCCACTCGCGGGGGATGAAGGTCATTGGACTGGTGGGCAATACCAGGCAGGCCCGGGCGGAAGCTGAGGCGGGTGTAGATATCATCGTGGCCCAGGGCCATGAAGCAGGAGGACATACCGGTTATGTAGCTACCATGCCGCTGGTGCCGATGGTGGTGGATGCTGTCGACCCGACTCCCGTGGTGGCCGCTGGGGGGATTGCTGACGGGCGTGGGCTGGTTGCCGCGCTGGCTCTGGGTGCTTGCGGAGTGTGGTGCGGTACTGCTTTTCTCTGCACGGTTGAGGCGGGCATCCTGCCTGAAGCGAAGGAGCGTCTGGTCAAGGCGACGGAAAAGGACACGCGAGTCACCAGGGTGTTCACTGGCAAGACCTGCCGCCTTCTAAGTACCGAGTTAATAGAGAAGTGGGAAAAGGAAGGGCCTGTACTGCCTTTTCCGCTGCCGATCGTGCTGTGCACCAGTCTCCAGGACTACATGACCGAAGCCAGGATGGTCGACAACTACTTCATTCCTACGGGGCAGGTCTGTGGGGCGGTGAAGGAGATCAAGACGGCCCGGCAGGTGGTGGAAGAGATGGTTGAGCAGGCCGTCCGCATCTTGGAAGAGGGCCTCTTTTCCAGAGTAAAGCTCAGCGAATGAGGAAGAAGCGGGGGGGTAGTATGTACTTCCTTCCGAAAGTAGGAGGTGTCTATGGCGATTAACAAGATAGTGGCGAGCGTGGAGGAAGCGGTGGCTGACGTCCACGATGGCGCTGTGATACTGGTGGGGGGCTTCGGCAATATCTGGAATGCCCCAAGCTATCTCCTGACTGCTATATCGAAACTACCGGTGAAGAATCTGACCGTGGTGTCCAACAGTGGCGGATTCGGCATCGAGATCTGGGGCGGTGTTTTTGGCGTCCACGAACATGATGTGGAGGTCCTGCACAGGACGAAGCAGTGCACGAAGCATATCGTATCTGCCCCGACGAACCCCCTGGTGGTGAATACACTGGAGACCAGGTACAGGGCGGGAGAGGTGGAGGTGGAGATGTGCGCCCAGGGGACACTGGCGGAGAGGGTCAGGGCTGGCAGGGCGGGGCTGGGTGGGATTCTCACCCCCACCGGAGTTGGCATCCCGGAGATCCAGAGGGACAAACCGGTGATTGAGATTGACGACCGGAAGTACTTGGTGGAGAAGGCCATCAAGGGCGATTTTGCCCTCATCAGGGCGCACAAGGCGGACCGGTGGGGCAACCTGGTCTACAAGGGGACATCGAGGACATTCAACGCCACCATGGCGGGCGCAGCCAGGGTGACCATCGCTGAGGTGGACGAGATAGTCGAATTGGGCGAACTGGACCCCGAAGCGATAGTCACCCCCGGCATATATGTCAACAGGGTCGTGTTGAGGCAATAGGAGGGACGTCATGACCGAGAAGTTCAGGATAGACGATCAGACCATGGCCCTGCGCGTGGCCAAGGAGTTCAAGGACGGTGACGTTGTCAACCTGGGGATCGGGGTGCCCACCCTGGCCTCCAATTTCATACCCGGCGACCGAGAGGTCATCTTTCATGCCGAGAACGGCGTGCTCGGCTATGGCAACATATGCACCGCCGGTGAAGGGAGCTACGATTTGCTTAATGCGGGAGGCCAGCCTGTAGAGCCGCGGCCCGGCATGTCGATCCTCGACCACGCCGAGTCTTTCTGCGTTATAAGGGGCGGATGGCTCGACTGGACTGTCCTGGGTGGACTCCAGGTGTCAGAGAAGGGAGACCTGGCCAACTGGATGGTCCCTGAGAAGAAGATCGGCACCATCGGGGGGGCCATGGACCTGGCGTTCGGCGCCAAGAAGGTCATCGTCGTCATGCCACATAACACCAAGAACGGCGGGTACAAGATCGTCAAGGAGTGCACCTATCCTATTACCGGGTTCCGTTGCGTTGACCTGGTGGTGACCGATATCGCCGTGATAGAGGTCACCCCGGAAGGAATGGTCCTGAAGGAAGTGGCGCCCACCTGGACTCCTGAGGAAGTACAGCAGCTTACCGAGCCCAGGTTGATCATCGCTCCCGACCTGCACGAGATCGAACTGGCGTAGTACCTGGTCGCAGTGCGCTGGTGCAATTGCCCGGCATAGCCACAAAGCCTGTTGGGGAGGAGGGAATGGCTTACAGGCTCAACGCTGCATCAGGGGGATAGAGCGATTGGAGTTAGTGGCGTCACGGGTCACTGAGGGATGTAGTCCTCCGTGAACTCGCGTCCGGGGGTGAGCAGGTACGCGCAATGTGGTGGAGGCGTGTCTGAATTCAGGTGTGAGGCGGCGTGCCGCAGTCCGGCAGGGACGAGGTGCCAAATCTCGGCGGTTCCTTCATCAGCCACGAGAAGGCCACCAGAGATCTGGACCGTGCGCCACGCACACTCAGGGAATTGGTAGCAGATACCATCCGGTGGTCTGGCGGAAACGGCCGACTGTGACCCGTCTGGGCGAGACCTGCTCGGAGCACCGGGCCGCCCGGGTGGGTGTGGCGGTGCTCAAGGGAGGTGGACGTGAAGGGCTATCGCACACCATCGTGGTTCCGCGCAAAGGAGCGCTCAAGACAGACAAAGGTCAAAGCTCGGCGCCCCGACAGGCCCAAAGGCAACAAGCCGAGGAAGGGCAACTAGAGCACTACGGGAGAGGCCAGTGGGGCGCATTCGGGTGTGGTTGGAGGTGATACCGTGCCTATTGTGAGGGTGGAAATGTGGTCGGGGAGGACCCACGAGCAGAAGGCGGATCTCGCCCGGCTTATCACCGAGGCGGTGGTGAACGTGGCCGGCACCAGGCCCGAGGTAGTCACCGTCATTTTCGAAGACGTGCCGAGGGAGAACTGGGCTGTGGGTGGCGTCCTTGCCTCGGATGCTGGCAAGTAGCACTTGAGGCATTGGCACGGCGTCGGTCTGCGCCTTGCCGTTGCCGCTACGCCTGCAGCCTGGCATCTGCGTATAACAGCGTTTGTGCGAAGAAGTGCGCCTGGGTTCGTTGGCCTTATGAGGGAGGCGGATATGGAAGACGCACTCTCGGAAAGGGATAAGGCCGAGCAAATCGCGGAGCACCTGAGGCAGGAACCGTATCGCTTGCTCATCAACGATTGCCTCACCAAGTCTATCCGTTTCAGGCGCGAATGCAGGAAGCTCGGAATAGATGCCAGGCTGGTCTTCTGTGCTGGTCTGGTGCCGGCCAGGATACCCATTCTTGGCCGGAGAATCACCGTGTTGGTGCTCCACGCCTGGGGTGAGGTGGCAGGCGAACGAATGGAGGTATCACGCCCTCTGGGTGCGGAGGGGATACTGGGAATCCGGCCTGTGGAGATCAGGCCGGTTCTGGCCCTGAGGCGCTAGTTGCGGGGGGGGCGCTGCACGGAGAAGGGCCGCAGGTCCACCGACGGCGGAGTGGGGAGGCGGTCGGCGTGCCGCTTTGCTGGCCGCGGCGTCTGCATTTGTCCTCGATAGCCAGTTCCCCTGGTCGCCGCTCAGCCCCTGCAGTCCTTTCGGGTGAGAAGACCACCGCATGGCAGATAGCAGTCCTGCCGAACAGGCAAACGGGGGGAGGGGTGGGTGAAGGCGTAGGCAATGGCTTGCTGACCGTGGATGGTAGTCGGTGTGGGTGAGGGAGTTTACCGCCGGGCAGCCCTGTGCCCGATGAGAGGCTGCTGTGCTATAATGGTCGCCGAATTGCGCCAAAGGAGGCGAGGCCCACAGAAAACGTGAAAGGAGGGTTTGCGCAAGGTGATTGGAACGATAGCCGCCAGGAACAGGGTGCGTTCGGCGTATGATTCACTGAACCGGCGCGACCTCGACTCGTTTCTGAGCCAGTTCACGGACGATGCCAAGTTCGTCTTTCCAACCGGGGAGCTGGAGGGAAAGGAGGCCATCGGGGAGTGGTTCCAGAAGATGATGGAGCGCTTCCCTGGGGTCAGTTTCACTCTTAACAGTCTCTGTGTTGAGAGGGTGTTTGCCTTTGGTGGCACGAACGTGGTTACGGCAGAGTGGGATCTGGTTCTTGCCAATGCAAAGGGCGAGGAGTTCCGGAACACTGGAGTAGATGTGTTCAGCCTGGGGAAGGGGAAGGTGGCCGCGGTGCGGAGCTATATGTTCGACATTGACGTGCAGAAGAAGGCATGGGCGTGAGGTAGTGCCCGCACACTCTAGCGACAGGCGTGCCGCTTGCCAGGCTCCGTCGCGCTACATTGCTGCACTCTCTCCGCGGTAAGTCCAGGGAGTCGAGACCCAGCTTGGGGAAGTGCCGGAATTGGCAGACGGGCCGGACTTAGGATCCGGTGCCTTCGGGCGTGGGGGTTCGAGTCCCCCCTTCCCCATGTTCCATGTTCCTTCCTCCGCTGTTCACCCTCCTCATCCCACAAGAGGTGACCGCCTTAACTGTAGTGTAACCCGTGGGTAACCATCACGTGACCTGCCGTAACCGTCAGGTTAATGGTCACCTGCTACCCTCATTAGTGGGGGTCCCAGGCCCGTGTTGCAGCTTTACCCACGCTGGTGTGGTGTTGGGGTGTGCAGGCGCCACCTGGGACTCGCGAGTGACCTGGATGGGAGGTTGACATGGAGCTGGATCCGGTAGCGCGCACGGATGAGTCCCTGGAGCGGCGACAGTGCTGTCACCACTGGGTAATACAGCCTCCGAAAGACTTCGTGAGCAGAGGGGTGTGCAAGATATGCGGAGAAGTGAGGCAGTTCAAGAATGAGCTGGACCCGTCTTGCTACAACGAGAGGACATGGCCCGCCAGGAAAGCCACCGGCCTGGGCAATGCCAGGTTTCTGGCCAAGGCGGTACGACTGAAGAAGATGGACTTTGCCTAGGCACATCCGTGCGGGAGCTGGTTACGGAACGTGCTTTTGCAGCAACTCCCTTGCCCAGGCCCGAGCACGTTGCAGGCTGGTGTCATCCGGCTGGCCCAGCGTGGACGGGCGGTCCTTCGCCCAGGCAGCCAGTCTCTCATCGCCACTCTTTGACATGAGGTCAGCCACCTGCTCGCTCAGCTCCCCCTGGCAGTCGAACATGCCTACCAGATTGGCACCAGCGGCCAGCGCCCGGCAGTTGGCCAGCCACTGCTGGAGGTCTGTGGAATCCTCGGGTGCGGCGTGGGTTATGAACAGTGCCAGGTTCTTGCCGGCAGCGTGCTTTTCCATGAAAGCGGCTGCCTGCTGTGCCGGGCCAAACGCCTGAATGGGGAAGCCGAGGAATGTCAGGTTATAGCCGTCGAGGCTGTCCACCTGGGCCAGTTCCCTGATCTCTTTGCTTGCCTGTATCTCCTGGAATATGGCTTCTGCAACCTTCCTGGTATTGCCACTCTGTGAGAAATAGGTGACCAGGACCTTCATCGAAGCGCCTCCTTTCGCAGGCTTGCTGCCGAGGGGGCATGTCGCATTGCTGGCAGCATTCCCTTTCACCGGCAATGCACCGTGCGCCGGTCCCCCCGTCTTAAGGATAAGCACCTGCCGTAAAGAAATCATAAGACCGACCAGGGAAATGTTGCAAAGCTGCGGTATCTACCTGGGCCGCCGAAGCGAGTCTCAGCCTGCCGAAGCACAGGCAGAGCAGCAACATCGAGGACTCACAGCGTTGCGCGTGTTAACGGGCAATCGCAGCTTGTGGGTGATTGATTCACCACAGATTAACCCAGGATTCACCGCGGATTCACTGTATACCCATATCATTTGAGCTGAGGGCTTCGAGTCCGGAGGGGGCTTGTAGCCCTGGCAGAGTGCGTGGATCGAGTATGACGCTTCAAACAAGGGCCAGGCGGACAGCAAGGGGAGAGGGCGCCCTGGGGGCAAGGAGAGGACCGGGGTAATGGGGCAGGAGGCCGCGCATACCTGGAAGGCCAAGTCCCGGTTTACGGGGCAGGAGGGGAAAGCGCGCAGGAGCCAGGTGAAAGGGAGTCTTTCAGAGGAGGCGCTTCTTCCCGAGAGCCGTCATGAATCTCAGATAGAAGCCCTGGGCGCCGATTACAGCGAAGGCACCTTCAATCGACACGCAGGTCACTTATCGAAGCTGCTACATAGCGGACCGCCGGAAGGCCCTCAAGCGGTCGCTCTGCTGCCCATCTTGCAGAAGGCCTACGGTAATCGGTATGTCAATCACTTGCTGGGTAGTATTCGACGGAGCGCGGCTGAAGGTGTCTTGCTCTCGACGGCGCCCAGACCGACCCCTGCCCCTGGACAGGGCCCGGCGGAGGAAGAGGGGGTAGCGCGTGAGGCGGGGCCAGCAACCACAGCGCCCGACCTCGCCAGGGAGGCCGCCCTGCGGCCTGCCGGGGCGAGCGAGCGCGGTCCTGCGGTTGGCACGCTGGATGCTAGCGTGGTCTCCAGGGTGTTCATTGACGGTGGCAGCACAGGCACCGATACAGTGTGGTGGGCTGGGGGCAGGGGCGCGCGGGGCAACCAGGGAGTGGGCAGCATCCAAAGCGAAATCAGGCCTGTGTATGAGCACGCTCCCGCGGCCGGTGGAGGAGGGAGGCACAGAGCCTGGGTTCGCGAAGGGACCGGTGTGTTGGAGGTGGAACGTTCCTATGTTAGTCCTAGAGAGGGCGCGAACGGGAATGACTGGTACATAACCAGTGGTGCCCACGGGCGCATTGAGACGCACGAAGTCGGCCACGTGAACCAGAGCCGCGCTTACTATGACAGGCACCTGGCGCCCATCGAAGCCGCGGTGGCCGATTGCACCGGTCGCGCAAAGGCGGTGGAGGGCGAGTCAACCGAGGACTGTACGCGTATCCTCGATGCACGGATCGGGTGGGACGCCGGGGTAGAGGAGTTCAGGAGGAACGATAGGGTCTGCAACACTCCGGGTGGAACTTGGGATACACAGGAGCAGGCGACAGCCGACTGGTACTATGACTATGGCCCGCGGACAGTCGAGGAGCACAGCTACGCGCACTACGTGGACCAAAGGCCGGGCCCGGGAGCATAGAGCTTGTGGCTTTGGCTAGGCTCCGATGTGACCGCAATCAGCCCCAAAAGAGGAGGTCGGGGGCTGGAGGTGGGATGGGATGAAGCTGGTGTTGAGAGCAGAGAAGCGTACCTGGAGTGCTGGTGAGGAGGTGGCAGTCCAGCTCATAGCTATCAATGATAGCTATGAAGTGGTAGCCCTGGACAGGCGGTTGCTGGTGGGCCCGAATCCCGTACCGGCCAAGTTAGAAGGCATCCCCTTTCCGGTCTCGGTGGAGCCAGCCTTCTCGAGGGAAGAGCAGAACGTGGTGATGCTCAATCCCTGGTGCTTCTACGGCCGTGAGCGTTTCTGGAAGTTCCCTGCCGGGCGGGTCACATTCTATGGATACCTGCTGCGTCGGCCGGTCGAGGGGGTGCCCCCCGAGGGGCCGAAAGACTACGAAGCGCTGGCCGTGGCGGCAGAGCCTCTTGTACTGAGGGTACGTTAGGCGCGCCGCCTCCCCGGCAGTCAGTGGCTTGGCGGAGACGTCAGGGCAGCGAAAGGAGTACCCCGGCTGGGCGTCCCAACTGACATATAGTCTCAGGAGACAGCACACTAGCTGAGCAGTTGGACGGGAGGTCCGATGAAAGTCGTCCGGAGCGAGATCGACATTGACGCCCCAGCCGAGAGAGTATGGAACATAGTGGTCGATCTGGCACGTTACCCGGAATGGAACCCATTCACTCCGAGGATAGGGGCGGAGAGCATAGTGGTCGGAAAAGAGTTCACCCTGGACTGCTGGATGACCGAGAAACAGCTATTGAGGGACGAGAAAGAGGTGTTCCTGGCCTACGAGCCGGAGCAGTACAGGGTGTGCTGGGGGACGTCGAGGACGAGAGGGAGGCCTGGGATAAAGAGCTTCCGCTGGCAAATCTGCCAGCCCCTGGACGGCCACCGAACGCATTTCATCAATTACGAGGAGTTTCACGGGGTTCTGGCGCCGCTGGTGAACCTGCTATATGGCAAGAAGCTGCAGCGCGCTTTCGATCGCTACTGCCGCGCTCTCAAGGGGCGCGCTGAGTCTTGAGAATTGGCCTGCTGGTGCCAGCCGTGTGGTAGCGGCGGTGCTGCGCTGTGAAGGGGTACACTGAGGTGGCCTCGTGGCGCAGTGGGGCAGCGGCACCAGTTGCCTGGCGTCTCCGACCAGCCCCGGTGTCTTCTATGTCCAGATGACGGCTGGGTCATCTTTCCGTCCAGCTCGCAACGTACTCTGCGTCTCCGAACTGGGGGTGCGGTGTCTTCAACTCCCATGCGCCAGTAATACCTGTTTCCCTGGCGGCCAGCTCGAAATGACACATGGCGATTCCCATGTCGATGCGCTGAAGATCTATGCTTTTGAAAGCCCTGTCATACCCCCAGGTTCGCTTGAGGCAGAAGTGAAAGGCGCGGCACTCTTCTTCCCTGATTACCCGCCAGGGCTGGTTGTTGGAGGCAGAAGGCCCGAGCCTGACGCACTCAAGAGGTGTGGCATACTTGCCTGCGGCATCCTTGGATAGGGGCACGCCGATGCTACCGTCAAAAAACAGTTCCTCCCAGGGCTTTCTGGTGTCAGACCTGGCTAGGCGCCTGATGGCCTTCTCCCTGGCCGACCTTTTGTTGCGAGCGTGCCCGAGCGGGCTGACCGCCGGGACGACTTCATCCTCAGAGACCCCTATCCTCCTGGCGAAGTTGGCCCTCTTGAAGGTGCCGCCCAGCCAGCAGGTTCCCAGCCCCAGGGTCGTGGCGGCAAGTATCACCTTCTCGAAGCAGTATCCGACGTCCTCCATCGCCCCGTGACCACACCTGACGGCGCTGACGATGTACATCCTGGCCCCGCTGATGAAGCCGTAAGTGCCGAACGTCTTGATCTCGGTCTTCTCGCTCTCCGACAAGTCGAGAAGGTCGAACCTTACCCTGTTGCCGAACGGTCCCTGGTGGGGCGAATCAAGAGCGGCGGCTATCCGCTGTTTCTTGTCTTCTTCGATGGGATGGTCTGCATAAGTCCTAACGGATACCCGCCGTTTGATGGCATCGATCGCTGATGCTGCATCCCTCTCAGCTATGTCCAGGAACAGGTCTGCCATAGTGGTCCGCCTGATTTCTTGTGCCTGGCTTGGCACTGGCCACGCACCCACGGCGGGAGGCGCCTCGATTCGCTAACAGGGGCTCAAAGCGCATGCACGGTGCCGCATACCGAATGCGCCCAGCCGGTGCCATGTGGCCTTCACCGTGGCTGCATTCGCCTCCTTCGGAAGGCATCCGTGGCGACAAGAGGGGCGATCCCCAACGCTATCACAGTGGTCACCGTTCCCCAGAGCAGGAGCATTACGGGGGCTGCTATGATCAAACCGGGTCCGTCGAACCAGAAACCGAATACTCTGTGTTTCATAGCGTATAGACTATTGTACAACGGGGCCTGGCTCGCTGCCACCTCCGCTCTCCCCATAGGCGACCCCAAAGACGCCCGTCCGCTCATCCGGTGAGCATAAGCCGAGCATGCAGTCAGGGGATATGGACTTCATCCGATCCCGTGGTCGCGACGTGCAGCGCGGACCGTGTAGCTAGTCGCCCAGGATATTCTCCGCCAGCAGGCGCTTTGACTCAGCCAGCACTTCCTCCCTCGACCCCCGGCCCCTCCATGTCTTCTCAGGGACATTGAACATCAGCCATCTCCTGCGAATGTTCTTGGAGGCGACCAGGACATACTCCCCCGTCCGGGGGTCCTTCGACACTATCACCATACCCTTGTTGTGCAAGCGTCTCATGCCCAGCATGCCCGCGGCCCCGATCTCCTCGA
>QMOF01000033.1 GCA_003650185.1 Chloroflexota bacterium
ATGCTGGAGGGTGCGGTGCCCATCATGGCCCCGTCGGGGTACGTCGCCGAAGTAAACGATGACTGCAACGGATGCGCTGCATGTGCCAACGGCACCTGCAAATTCAATGCCATCAGCATGGACGACCGCGCCCAGAAGGCGGTGATCAACGAGGCGAAGTGCATGGGCTGCGGTGTCTGCGTGGACGTATGCCCCGTCGATGCCATCAGCCTCAGGAGGGAGCCGTCCAAGGGTGACCCGCTGGACCTCGACGAGCTGACATCCTGAAGCGCAAACGTCCGGCTGGACCAAGCCAGCGCTGGCGTCTCCATCTCGCCTACGGTGGGTGCGAGGGAGTGATGGCCAATGCCGATAGCACACGTCAACGGCACCGACATCTTCTACAAGGTGGGCGGCCAGGGTGACCCGCTGGTGCTGATAATGGGGCTCGGTGCAGATCACAGGTCATGGGGTCCCCAGATCTCCGCTTTCAAGCATGACTTCACCATGCTCACCTTCGACAGCCGGGGTATCGGCAAGAGCGCCAGAGTGACCGAACCCTATACGCTCCGAACACTGGCTGACGATGTTATCGGTTTGATGGACCACGTGGGTTTCGGTGAAGCCCATGTCCTGGGAGTGTCTTTGGGCGGCATGGTGGCCCAGGAGGTTGCCATCAACTACCCCGAAAGAGTGAGAAAGCTGGTCCTGGTGAGCACCACCCCGGGCGGGGGTGGGCCAGAGACCATGCATCCCGAACTGCTAAAAGCTACGGGGTTCAAAGATGGCTCCATGCCGAGCGCCGCCGGGGTGAAGGACGTGGACGTGAAGAAGTTCATCGGCCCCCTGGTCTCCCTGGCCTTCAACAGATGGCGCTACAGGCTATTTCTCGTTCCCCTGGCCAGGGTCTACATGAGACTGGGCGGCATCGGCGGAATTGCGGCGCAGTTCCGAGCAGTGCAAGATCACGACACCCGCGATAGGCTTGGCCTGATCAAGGCGCCCACCCTGGTCATAACCGGAGCGGCGGATAGGGTGGTGCCGCCAAGTTGGTCGGACGTGCTGGCCACCAGGATACCGAACGCAAGGCTGGTCAAGGTGGAGGGCGGCTCGCACGCTTTTCATATGGAGATGAAGGACCGGTTCAACCGAGAAGTGCTGGACTTTCTCAAGGGGCGCTAGCAGCGGCTCGTTGGTCCCTTATTCCTCCTCTTCCTCACCTTCTTCCTCATCCTCGCCCGTGTCTTCACCTTCGTCTTCGGGGTAGGGGTACAGGGCAAAGGAGTGTTTTCGAATATAGAGTTTGGGCTTGGCCTCTATAAAGTAGCGATTGCTGACTTCAAGGTCCTGGGTGTCCACACGCTGGGCGTCACTCGGCAGCACCACGAACTCCGGCCGATTCGATGAGACATTCACATACCTGATATTGGTGTGCTCTCTCAGGATGCTGTCTAGCCCCTGGCGCACCTTCAGCCGGTTGCTGCTCTGCCTGAGGTAGTCTCCCCAACCTGCGTATCTGGTCAGGTGCGCAGCCACTATATGGGAGTTCCTTGACCCTATGCCTGCGGCCGCCTGCCGCACCACGTCGAGTATGCAATCGCTGAATGGCCGGTAGCGGCTGGAGGAAACGGAAAGCACCGCTATACTGGTGGCATTCCTCTCTCCGCTACCGCAGGATGCTCCGATTTGAACGAACAGATTGCCCGCATCCTTTGCCAGCAGACTGTTGACCTCTGTCGAGGTCATGCCGTCCCTTGGGACGTCCATCTTGAGCAGCTCTACATCATAGAGGGGGCTTCCGCTATCCCGCAGCCCTTCAGAACCAGCCGCTATGATCGAACTGATCTGGTTCAGCAGCCCGTCCACGTAGGCCAGCTCGATGCTCTGCTTCAGGGTAAGGCTGAGCTTGTAGCTGTAGCCCGAGTCGTGGACGAAGCGACAGAAGCACCCGAAAAGGTACTGGAGCAGGTCGAGTGAGAATCCCTGGAGGGACACGGGGCTACTCGACCTGCAATGGACCTCTATCACGTCGCTCCCTTTCCGCAGGACTATCTCCGGCGCCCCTTTAGGGGTAGCCGGATCGAAGAACAAGGGATGGAAGTTGTAGCCCTTGTATCTCTGCTGGATATCGTTTGCCACCATCATCTCGAAGATGAAGCTGTTGAACAACTCTCCTGTGGAGAGCTTGTATCTCATATGGTCCGCCAGCAGCGGACGCGGTATCTTCGACCAGTAGTCTTCGAAGGCGTAGATGGCGTCAGTTATCTCGGCCAGCATCTTGAGAGGCTCGCCGTACCAGTAGCCATAAGGTATGGTCTGCTCCTCGGTATAGCCGGGTTGGCGGTATTGGAACAACAAGGGGGCGATGGGAGAGATCGACGGGTGTCTGTGCGACCACAGGCCGGCCGGACTGGAGCGCAGTCTGAAGTCTTCATGGTCGGACAGGAGAGTCTCCACCCATTCAATGCCAAGGAGATCCCTGAGCTTCTTTATGCGCGATTTGGTCAGGCCGGATTCAGTTGGGTGCATGTCACGTGTATTATACTACAGGATACGAAGAGGCTTCCGGCACAAGAAGGGCTGGGCGTTGAGCTTGTGGCCCCAATGATGGGCGGCCTGGCAGAGTGGGTGAACCAAGCGGACTCCGCCAGACAGCGCCAGGTGGTGTAGGGACAGGTCTTCAGACCTATCCGAACGCCTCCTTGCTAGTGTGGCCGGAATGAAATGGAGCCCACCAGACCGTGCCAAGTGTCACCCTGAGCGCAGCGAAGGGTCTACGTGGCTCTGAGTGACTGTCAGGTCCTTGACCTGACGGGGCCGTCGGCCGCTGGTCGGCATGGAGAGGCCTCGGGTCGGGTGGGGGCACCAGACACCCACGTAGTAAATCCTGAGAGTAGCGAAGCAGTCTAGCGCTGGTGGCTGCTGGCCGTACCTTCGTTTGGTTCCAGCTACGAGTCTGTAGTATACTTGGGAACGGAGGGGACATGATCGAAGGTTTGCGAGAAACCATCTTGAAGTTTGTTGCCGAGGGTGGTGACATGCTCTCGGTTATTGTGGGGCAGGAAGATGCCAAGCAGAAGATACTTACCTCCTTGCTTGCTGGGCACCATACCCTGATCGAGGGTCCTCCCGGGGTAGGCAAGACCACGCTTGCCAAGCACATTGCTGCGGCGCTGCCGCCCATAACGGTGGTGCGAGACTGTCCCTACCATTGCCATCCTGAACGTCCGATCTGCCCGCGTTGCCGGGCCAAGGCTGCAGCCGGTGAAGAGCTTGAAGCGACCTCGATCGGCGGTGAGAGGCGATTCATCAGGTTGCAGGGGTCGCCCGACCTCACTGCGGAGGACTTGCTGGGAGATATCGACCCGACGCAGGCCTTCAAGTACGGGCCCCAGGACTACCGGGCCTTTGTTCCGGGGAAGCTACTCAAAGGCAACAGGGGGATCGTCTTCTTTGACGAGCTGAACAGGGTAACGGAGAAACTTCAGAACGCCCTGCTGCAGGTGTTGGAAGAGAGGATTGCCACCATAGGGCCCTACGATGTGGACTACCCGGCGGACTTCATGATGATCGCCACCATGAACCCCAGGGAACGGGCTGGCGTGGAGGAGCTTTCCGACGTGCTGCTGGACAGGTTCGATGTGGTCAAGATGGGATACCCAGAGTCGCCACAGATAGAGAAAGAGATAGTGAGGAAGCACGGTCTCAGGCTGGACGACGTCGATATATCGGACAAGGTTGTCGACTCGGTAGTCGCTCTGGTGCGGGCCACACGCGAAGACCCCTGGGTGAAGGAGGTAGACCAGGCTGCCAGCGTGAGGGCGACCCTCTCCCTCTATGAGAAGATGCAGGCGATGGCCAGACTGGATGGCCGTTCGGAAGTAACCGTCGATGATGTGAGGACTATGGCGTCGTCCTCTCTAGGCAGCAGGGTCAAGCCCTCGCCCGAATCGAGGTTCTACGATGACCCGTTCGGGTTGATCCACGAGATCATGGCGGCTGTGCTGGAGGAGTAGCGTCAGTGCGCATGGGAATTGCCATTGCTGTTTCTGGAAAGGGCGGAGTAGGCAAGACGTTTGTCTCGGCCATGCTGGTGAAGCGCCTTGCGGAGCACGGCACTGTCCTGGCGATAGATGCTGACCCCGACTCCAACCTGCCCGAGGCACTTGGCGTGACGGTGACCAAGAACGTCGGCTCAGCCCGTGAGGCCATTGTCAACGCCCCGGCCCGCAGCAAGGTGGCGAGTGCAAAAGAGGACTACCTCAAGCTGTCCATTCACGAGGCCGTTGAGGAGTTCCCCGAGTTTGACGTCCTGGCCATGGGCCGCTCCGAGGGCGAGGGGTGCTACTGTGCCGTCAACCACGTTATTCGCCAGGTGATAGACAGCAGGGCGTGGGGACACGATTTTACGGTGATCGACTGCCACGCCGGGCTAGAGCACCTGAGTCGCCGTACCACCAGGGACGTGGACATAATGCTGATAGTCACCGATCCCACCAAGAACAGCATGATGACGGCCAGGAGGATAAAGGAGTTGTCCCAGGAGCTTTCGGTCGAGTTTGGATCAATCATGGTGGTGGTGAACCGGGTAACCGAAGAGACGAGGCCCATGGCGGAGAAGATGGCCCGTGACAACGGACTGAGCATTGCAGCCTACATTCCATATGAGCCACTGGTAGCAGAGCTGGACCTTCTGGGCAAGCCGGTCACCGATATCCCCAGGGAGTCACCTGCTTCCAGGGCGATAGACGACATCTGCAACCAAGTCCTGAGCTGCGTTTGACCTCGGACGGTGAGCACACTGCTTAAAGAAGAAATCCTCGAAGCTTTTGCCAGATTGGGTACGGACCAGATCAGCCGGGCCCTCTTCGATGGCCTGTACCTGAAAGAGGAGCAGAGGCAGGCCCTGCTGAGCAGCTTGTACAGCGGTCATCATCTGCTCCTGCTCGGGCCCCCAGGAAGCGGCAAGACCAGCCTGGCCAGCAACCTGTCTGCCCTGTTGAGCGATATTGAAGTGGTGCAGGGCTGCCCTCTGCACTGCTCGCCGGAGGATGCCTCCTGCCCGTGGTGCCTGGACAGAAAGGCTCGGGGCGAGGCTCTCAGTCCTGCTACGCTGAGCGCGGCTGACAGGCTGGTACGGGTACAGGGGAGCAGCGGGCTGACAGCCGAGGACCTTATCGGCGATCTTGACCCTGAGGCGGCCTTGAGGGAGGGGATATACTCCCCCAATGCCTTCCTACCCGGCAAGCTGCTGAAGGCCAACCGGGCCATACTGGTGATTGACTTCATCGACCGGGTTCCTGAGCGCGTCCTCAATGCGGTGATGTATGCCTTTCAGGGAGGCACGCTGTCGATCGGCCCGCTGGAGGAGAGGATCGACCTTGATACGCTGGTGGTGGCCACGGGCGGGGAGGAGGCGCTCAAGTCATTGCCCCTTGATCTGATGGACAACTTCGACGTTGTCCGGTTCGGCTACCTGGACGAGGCTGAGAAGCAGCAGGATATTGTCATGAGCCACGTGGCGCGTGGCGGTTGGAGTCTCGCCGCGTCGCTTGCCCAGAAGACTGTGGCCGTGGTGAACGAGACCAGAAGGCACAGCGATGTTGAGAGGGGAGTAGGGACGCGGGGGATGATAAGGTACGCCGAAGTGGTGGCCCAACTGGCGGACCTGGAACGTGGGGATGAGGCGGATATGCTCAGCCAAGCCGGGGCTGTTTCCCTGCCCCACCGCCTGAGGCTCGCTCCTGAGGTAGACCTGCCCGGTAAACGGGAGGGCATTATCGATGAGGTCATCGCAAAGGTAACGCAGACTGGGGAGGCCAAGGAGGAGCTGGCCACCCTGACCAAAGAGGAACTCCAGGCCCTTGTGGAGGAGATTGTCAGCGAGGAGAAGTTCAGGAAGCCGCTGAAGTATGGCGCCTTCGATCTGCTGCTGCGCCGTATCAAGCGCTTCCCTGAGTCGAAGCTGTCCAGACTGTATCAGGAGATCGCCAGCCGTCTGCTGGAGCTTTATCCCGAGCGGTTCAAGGCGGACAATCTCGACTTTGAGTTGCTGCTGGAGGTGGAGGAGTACCGGAAGGAGAAAGAGCGAATAGCCAGGAAGGTAGAGGAGATGGCATTGGCCAAGACCCTCGAGTTCCTGGAGCAAGAAGACATCCTGGAGCGTACCGGCAGCGGGTGGGTACTGAGCCAACGGGGCTTGAACATGCTGCTGGAGAGACTGGCACCCAGGCTGGATGAGGGCGCTTACCTGTACGGATATGGCAGGCACAGTGCCGGCAAGAAGTTGACCCTGGGAGAGGGCAAGGCGGTCGGGGTACGGCGCTATCGCTTTGGTGACAAGTACCGTGATATCTCGTTGAGGGACACCATGAGGCAGGCCATTCGCAACCGAAGGGAGGAAATCACCCGA
This sequence comes from Chloroflexota bacterium, assembly GCA_003650185.1. Taxonomy (GTDB): domain Bacteria; phylum Chloroflexota; class Dehalococcoidia; order UBA2247; family RBG-13-53-26; genus B9-G15. Next base: position 6,392 of record QMOF01000033.1, read on the forward strand.
GACGACATCATGGTGACCACCAGGGACATCCGTACCAGGATGGACATAGTCCTGGTAGTAGACCTGTCCGGGACCATGCTCCAGCTTGACAAGTTCTGGTTTGCCAAGCAGAGCGCCATTGCCTTGTCTCTGGCGGCCACCGTCTACAAGGACAGGGTGGCGGTGGTCACCTTCTCCAACCTGGCCGATGTGGTTGTTGACCTTACTTCCAGCCCGCACAGGGTGACTCGCAAGGTGATAGACCTGGAGTTGCACGAGAACGCTTTCACCAACATCGGCTATGGTCTGCTGAAAGCCTGTGAGCTGCTGGAGCACCACCCCAAGGGGAGGGCGAAGCAGCACGTCATCTTGATCTCTGATGGCGATGCTACTGCTCCGCACCCCTCGCCGCAGAGATACGCGCTGAGACAGGCTGCCAATGTGGCGCGGCGCGGCATAACCATATCCTGTATCTGTATCAACCAGCGGTCTGCCGATCCGGAGCTGATGCGCCGGATCGCCAGGACGGGCAAAGGAAGGATATATCTCATCGGTGCGGAAGAGCTGCCTGGCGCTTTGCTTGAGGAGGCGGTAGCGGCACGGACGGCGTATTGATGGAGCGTGATCCTGAGTTGAGTTCCCAGAGTCTGGTCTGCACCGGGTGCGGGTGCTTGTGTGACGACATTGAGGCGGAATTCGAGGGTTCCTGCGTTGTCAGTATTGGGAACGCTTGCGCCAAGGGAGCGACCTATCTCCGCTCAGCTTACGACCCGGGGCGTCGTGCCCGCAGCCTTGTCCGAGGCAGAGAGGTGCCCATCGACGAAGCCGTCGAGGAGGCAACCCGTCTTCTCTCAAAGGCAAGCAGACCGGTCGTCTTCGGGCTTGACGATTCCACCATCGAAGCTCAGGTGGCTGGCATTGAGCTTGCCCGCAAGCTCGGTGCTGTGATTGACGATGCTTCATCCTTTTCTTTCGGCAGTCTGATCGAAGGCATAGTCGGCGGCGAGTTGCCCACCTGCCCGCTCGCCGAGGTGAGGGACAACGCCGACCTGCTGGTCTACTGGGGTTCCGACCCACCCCACACCCACCCGAGGCATATATCGAAGTTTACCTATTATGCTTACACCGACTGGGACCCGGCTGGCTGGTATCCCAGGGTGACGCTGAGCTGCGTCGACGTCAGAGAGACGGAGTTGTGCTCGATGGCGAGAAAGAACTTCAAAGTCAGGCCGGGGAGCGACAGGGACTTCATCAGAGCGGTGATAGGGGAGGCTCAGGATGAGACCGGACAAGCAGCAGCGTTCCTGGAGACGGTGAAGCAATCGAAGTTCTGTGCGCTATTCCCCGGCGCTGGACTGGTCTGCTCGCTTGGGGATGACCTGGCCTGCTTCAAGCAGATGGTGCATGTGCTCGGCCAGTCCACGCGCGTGACCGTTGTGCCAATGATAGCTGAGTCCAATATGCTGGGGTTCAACCGGTCGCTTCATGAGCAGTGCGGTCATGTCAACCAGGTGAGCTTTGCCTCGGGTGTCTCACGTAGCACGGAGTACTCCTTCCTGGCGCAGGTGAGAAACAGAACATCGGACTGCGTGTTGGTCGTGGGCGCCGACCCGTTCTCAGCCCTGCCTCAGTCTCTCCTGAAGAACCTGCAAGGGACTGCGGTCATTTGCCTGGACCCGTTCGTGACAGCCACCACAATGGTGGCTGAGGTGGTGATACCCACGGCTGTTCCTGGACTGGAGCAGGGTGGCTCGGTGATGCGCGTGGACGGGGAACGGCTGGCCCTGGCCAACCCGGCGGAGGGGCGCTATCCCACGGACGTAACCATCCTGGAGCGAATCACAAAGAGGATTGCATGAGTACGTCGGCTGAGGGTCTTTCACTGGTCATCATAGCTCACGAGGATATCTACACGTCAATAGCCCGACAGAGGGAGGGATTGGGTGCTGCCTACCAAGAGCGTGCTGCTACCGTGGTGCTGTCGCCTGCTGCTCTGGGGCAGCTCGGTCTCCGCGATGGCGACCTGATCCAACTCACGGGCGCAGCAGGCACGGTGGTGGTGAAAGGGACGTCCGATTCTGCCGTGGAGGAAGGTATCGGTCTGATGCCTATCAGTCCATACTCGAATTTCCTGGCTGGCGACGATGCCGTACAGGGACGCATGCTTAACCTGAGGCATATACGCGTGACAGCCAGAGGGGCTGAAGGTGACGTTACACCCCTGTCAGACCTCCTGGTGGGGTGGGCGCATGGCTAAGAAGAGTCTCCAGCCTCTGGAGATCCTTCGGCTGCTGCCGCGTACCAATTGCAAGAAGTGCGGTTGCCTCACCTGCTACGCCTTCGCCTTTGATCTCGTAGCCAGGGTCAAGCGGCCCGAGGATTGCCCCGAGCTTCTGAAGGAAGAGGCCGCCGAGTCGTACCGGGCGCTGAAGGAGATGATCGGCGAGGGAGAGCGCATCAAGGGGACAGACCACATACTGGACAGTTCGAAATGCACCGGCTGCGGTGACTGCGTTGCTGTGTGCAACAGGGCCCTCACCACCGTCACCCGGTCTGGTCACCTGATGCAGCGCGAACCGGTGCCTCCGGCGCTGAAGGTGATCGACGGCTGCCTTCACGTGATAGAATGGTCTAGCTGCAAGCGGTCCGTACCGGGACTGGACATCTGTAACCTTTGTGCCGACAAGTGTCCCTTCGGCGCGCTGGAGTTGGTGAAGCAGGAGGAAGACGAGGAGGACTAGCTACATTCCTGCCGTGCTCTGATGTGCCTGGGAAGAAGGCGCCACAGGCGGCAATGGTGTGTGCCTTGCTCCATGCCGTAGCTGGTGTTGAGTTTTGACAGGGTCACCAACCCGCCGTCGCGGTTCCTGGCGCTGTTGACCTTCAACCCACCTGCGTCCCATCCGTATTCTTCTCGAAGCGCCTTGATCAGGCGTATCTTGTGTCTTGTCGGTATATCCAGGTGGGATCTCATGTAGAGGTGCCAGTCGTTCGGCATCTGGCCATAGAAAAGCCGGTGCAGCTCGAACAGCAGGTGCGGGCGGATGACGGCTAAGGTACACAGTGTCTCCAGCCAGAGTAAGATGGATCGAAGGTTGTGGGACAAGCCTGTCTATCTGGTAGTGTACAAATGCCGCTTTCGTTGCTTGTGCTGCAGTAAAGGTGTTCACTGGACCTGATGTGGTGTGTGGGGCTCGATGGCGTACCAGTGAGCGCTTCCGGCGTCAGTCCGGTGAAGAGGCCACCGGCCAACCGGTGCGACGTGTGGCTCGGAGGCAGGGAGTAGGAGAAGCTCTGGTCCGCCGCTGTTTTACCGAGGAGGCCAGGCAACTGGTCGAAGCCACCTATGGGTAATCGCAGCGCGGCCGAACTTCAGACATGGAATCCTGCTCAGCAACAGAAGGGAGCCCTACGCCCAGGCTGCATGAGGTGCTGTCACACTTATTGACCCAGAACCCTTTACCACCGCTTCTTCCTATGGACGCGCCGTTTACCTCTGTCCCTTTGAGCTGAGCATTCCCCTTGTCGCTACAGCAATGCCAGGTTCCTTTCAGGTCTGAGCGCGGAGTCCTATTCTTGAATTGAGTCTCTGAGCCGCAACGGCATCTGGCTCCGAAGCCTGGTGCAGTAGATTCCCTGCTCCATGCCGTACCTGGCAGCGAACTCGGACATGGTCATCAGCTCTCCGTTCCGGTGCTTCGCCCTCTTGAGCTTCACACCGTCCGTCTCCCAACCGTACTCCTGCTCGAGCAGTTTGACCATGCGCCTTCTGTGCCTGGGAGGCAGCTCGAAGTCTGACCTGACCACCAGGTGCCAGTCCTCCGGTAGCTGGTCGTAGAAGCGTTCGTAGTAGTCGATCAGGACCTCCAGGTGGGTTGCCCGACTCTCTCGGTAGTCCCTCACTGTCAGGACAGATCGCGCCAGCATGGTCAGTGCTTCCTCGACCGTCTCCACCGGGACGATGAGGTGCTCCGGCACAGGTTCAACTTCCCGTTTCTTGCCGGTCTCTCCATGGTAGACCCACCACCTGCTGCGGTCGTACCTGTTGCCCACCAGCCAGCGCTTCCAACCCACCGACGAAGCTGGCCCCACGATGACGGTTGAGCCTAACCGCGCCCATGCGGCTGCTGTGGCGTACATCCTGTCGGGCAGGGCCCCCCAGATTATCACTGACTGTGCGCCGCCGAGGTTAATGGAGTCCCCGAGCGGAGGGATAGAGCCATACAGGGGGATACCGCCCGAGGGACGCAGCATCAAGTACATTGGGACCGCTTGCGAAATGGCTGAGCAACTGCCGCAGTTGACCAGGTTTCTGGCTGCACAGGTGGCCGGGTACTGCTCAAAGAGGTACTTCTTCTTCATATCACTGAAGGTCCGGGCTATCTCAGCTCCGGCGCAACCGGCTACGAAGACCATACAGCCGCTCGCAAGCAACTCGTCAGCCAACCAGGCGAGCTCATCTTTGTGCGCGTCGCCACAGCCAAATATGGTGACCATAGCCGGTATGCTCCCCCAACCCACAGCGAAGGCGGACTGCAATAGCTCGGTGATGGATATGGGCCCCCTCCCGGGTCTCATCACGTACTTCTCAGCGGCGGCCTGCTTGCGCTCAGCGGCCACTATGATGTCGCGCAGTTGCACGTTGCTGGGGCAGGCCGCTTCGCAGGCCCCGCAGAAGTTGCACCCCCTTTCCACCTCGAAGAAAGCTTCCCAGTTGCCCTCTGCAAGCTGCCTCACTGCTTTGGAGACCGGCAGGCCGACAGGGCACTCCATGGAGCAGACATCGCAGTCCTTCTTGTGATTCTTGGCCTGCTTCACGGCCTCAGCGTCGGAGATAACGTAGTCCCCCTTCCTCTGCACCTTCTGCGCCACTTTGACTGCCACTTCCCCTGCCTTCTCCACATCTCTGATCCAGACCGCTTTTTGCCCGCTCACCAGAGCCTCAACTATCTTGTCCACTGGATCGTCGGTGCTGTCGGCCATCTCGCCGGGTGCATAGTGACCCACCCATATGGCCTTGCTGTCGACGCGCGCCGCTTCTGACAGAACGTCAAGGGGGATGCACCCCGGGCTGGCCACCACAACATCGAAGACACCGTTTCTGATGGCCTTGGCGGCCCTGACCATGGGGGCAACAATGCGACATCTGTCGTAGAACCTGATGATATCGTCGCCTGCCGCACCGATGCCGCAGATTTCCACCTGCTCCAGCGAGCCGTCCCGCTTCAGTCGGTCGATGGCACACCAAGCTGGCAGGAAGTCGTCACCGACGAAGGCAATGACCGGTTTGCCACTCTCTATGGAGCCCCAACCGGCCGCCACCTTCGGTGGGGGGAACTGTTCAATCTCCTCAAGCTCCTGGTTTGCCGCGCTGATGAAGCCATAGCAGGATATCTTCAGCATCTCGGCCACACCCATGGTCAGCAGGAGGACAGACCCGGCATGGAGCACCATGCTTTCAAACTCCGTTGCCGGAGCGGTACCACAGTAGCTTGCCTGGAACAACTTGGCCAACTGTGCCTCGCCGTAGGAAAGGGCCTTGTTCAGGTCTTTGAGTGTCTTGGGGTATATGCCGGAAAGGACGGTCACCGCCGGGGCGTGGTCAGAGATGCTCAGAATGTCACCCATGCTGACAGGCGTATCTTCTGGCCAGAGCTTCAGAGCGTGGTTCATCAACTCACGGGTGGCGACCATCTGAGACACGCAGCCGCGGCAGGCCTTACGGAGACTCAACCGGCCCTGGTAGGACTCCAACTCCAGTCCACATACTCCCTGGCCTTCCTTCAGGTTGCAGGGACCTGAAGGGCAGTCGGTGCAGACCTCCTGTTGTTGGCTATATAGCGGTGGATACTTGCTGAGAAAGGAGCGGTCCAATTCGGCTACGTCTGCAGCATCCGGGAGGAGGGTTATCCAACCTCCGAAGTTGCTGTGGCGACCCTCGACGAAGTCGTTCTCCATGATCTCCTGAATCTGATCCTCCATGCCCCTCGGGTCGCGCACCACCTCACGGATGTCAACCTCCAGGGATCCGACCTGAGCAATTCTCTTATCTTCCACGGCTATTCTCCTCCAACGTAACTTGACTTGGCTGCGTCCACCCCAACAAAGCAAGCCTGCCCGCCCCTGGGGGATCGGACAGGCAGACTGAAGGTGGAAGGGGCTAGTCGATGAAATCGACTTCCTTCAGGCATTTCTCACATACTTTTTGCTTTCTCACAGCCGATTTCAACGGGCTCGTCTGAACGCCCAGTACTTTCTGACCAGGGTTCTCCATCTGTACCTCCCGCACGCACTCTGAGCAAAGGGCAACACCGCACACGCTGCACTTCCACTCGGCTTCCTTCTTCTGGCAAACGCCACAGACATTCTCTCCCATCTCTAACCTCCACTGCTATTCGTCGGGCCAGTCCCCTCCTGGGGGTGGCAAGTTCAGTGGCTGAGGTTCACCGTTCTTCCAGAACCTCTCCACTATAGGATGCCCTTTCTGCTTCAAGAACTCCCTGAGTTCACCCGGATCGATGGTGTCCTGCTCGGTGGCAATCTTGTCGTAGACCTCCTCTGGTATGTACTCTGCCATCTCCTGTTTCATATCCGCAGGCATCCAGACAATCCTGTTCCAACCACCGTCGCCTTTGAGAAAAGTCTTGCTCTGCATCGATCGAAGCGAGATGCCCTTGTACCCGTGGTTCTGGGAGCCGCCGGAAATCATGCCAGCCAGGCGGGAGAACTTGATGCCCAGTGGAGTCACTCCGATGTAGCGGCGTATGGCCAGGCCGAGGCCGTCCACCTCCGGTATGTAGAAGGCAGCCCCTTCGAAGCAGCCGCAGTTGGTGGTCGGATATCGTATAGCGCTGAATATGTTGACACGCTTCACCTGATGGTTGGACCTCTCGTAAACAGCCTCGTCAACGCCTGTGTAGCTCCCAAGGTCAGGGTCGCGACACTCTCCTTTGGGCATGGGGAAAATGTACCCCTCCGGGTCGAGTTCGACTGTCACCTGGGCCCCGTTATAGGACAGGATACCGCAGTAGGGTATCTGGCTGGGCGTGATGGCGCATACGTGGTTGGGGGCCAGGGACTTGCAGATGGTGCACCCGTAGAAGATGTCTACATCCTCGTCCTCCAGCGCCACCGATTGCTCCTGCGCCTTGAGTCTCTCGATTCCACGCTTGTACAGAGGCAGGATCAGGTCCAGGCCGCCCACCTCCGGAGTGGCCACTATCCACCGGAACTCCATCTTCTCCACCTGTGGGACCACGGTCTTGACGTAAGCATGCACGACCTGGCACAGCTTGGCAAAGGTCAGTCTGCCCACCACCGCCTTGCTGATCCTCATCCACGGCGCCTGGAATGAGCCGAAAGCCATGTAGCCCTCGATTCCGTGCAGCGCCATGGCCATTTGCCGCTCGACGTATTCCCTATGTCTTTGGGTTATCCCCGGACCGTAGACCTTTATCTCCCATGCGGAGGGCGCCGAGGTGCCGGGTTCGACCTCATGTATGTCCGGGCCGATCAAAGTGACTATGCCGTCTCTCACCTGGTTCGGGTCTTCTATGACCTCCAGGATAGTGTAGCTCTTGTATTCCCACTTCGGTCCCGACAGCTCTATCTGCATATCGGCCTTCTTGACCTCAGCTACCCATCGTATTCCCAGGCCAACGTCCTGCAGACCGTCCCAAAGGTGGTCCGGATCCGTGGGCAACTGGAACTCTCTTCCTGGTGGAATCTTCACTTCAGTATCTTCCGCCGCACTCACTTTGACCTCCTTTTGCACATGCTGCCCTACCGTCAACCCGCGACACAGCCAGCCATTCGCACAGGCAAACA
>QMOF01000034.1 GCA_003650185.1 Chloroflexota bacterium
AACCGATTGCTGTGGCCGAGCGGACATCGGTGGAGCACGCCTTCATCGGCTGTGACATGGGCTATGAGCCGGAAGCTGGGGCTCGAGTACTGGACATTGTCAGGGCTACATGGCCCCGGATGGCCGGGCTGAGGGTAATGGGATCGGCGGTGCTGGGACTGGCCTACGTTGCCTGCGGCAGGCTCGACGGCTACATACATCCTTCGCTTTATCCCTGGGATTTGGCCGGCGGCATTCTGCTGGTGCAGGAGGCGGGCGGGGTGGTCACTGGCTGGGAGGGCGAGCCGGTGGGCATCTCAAGCAAGCGGGTGGTGGCTGGCAGCAAGGCGATTCAGCCACAGCTTCTGGGACTGGTGCGGGGCGAGTACCAGCCAGGGCTCGAGTCGGCCTGATCGGTGCCGCTGTCCGGTCAGACTTCAAAATGAAAGAAAAGAGGCAGAGGCGGGACCACGTCCCGCCTCTGTTGTCAGTCTATCCGGCAGCAAGCCTTCTTATTTCCGGGTTCGCCTGCTGACCTTCCTTACCAGGTAATAGCCACTTCCCCAGCACAAGCCAACTACAGTCCAGCCTATAAGCACGGTGCTCACCGGTACACCGCGCTGTATGGAGGCGCAGCTGCAGCCACCTGCCTCGCCTTCGTCCTCTTCGGCCTTCTCTTCCACCGTGAAGCCGTCGGCTAGTGTGCCGGTTCCAGCCGAAGTAGTGACCGAGACATCCCTCGCGCCCGGGACGGCATCGGCCGCGACGACGATGGTGGCTGTAATCTGGGTGGCGCTGTCAACCGTGAAATAGCTGACAGTAACGTCGTCCCCGAAGCTTACGTCAGTCCCACCGAAATTGGTCCCGGTGATGGTAACCCTTAGCGTCTCGCCCTGCTCTGCCGAGTTGGGGGTCACTCCGATTACCGTGGGTTCGAGGGATAGCGCAGCTATCACAGTGAAGCCACTGACCAGCGTGCCCGTGCCTGCTTCCGTAGTGACCGACACGTCTCTTGTCCCTGTGGCGGTGTCGGCGTCAATGCTGATGGTGGCAGTGATCTGAACGCCGCTGTCGACCGTGAAGTCCGTAACGGTTATTCCGGTGCCAAAGCTCACATCTGTGACACCGGTGAAAACGATGCCTGTGATGGTGACGTTCAGCGTCTCGCCCCGCTCGCCGGAGGCGGGGTCTACCCCAAAAATCGTGGGAGGTGCAGTCACGGCAAAGCCTTCGGACAGCATGCCGACCCCTCCTGGAGTAGTCACCGAGATACTCCTTGCCCCCAGCGTCGCGTCAGCAGCAATGGTGATACTGGCCGTTATCTGAGTTGAGCTGTCCATGCCGAAACTGGCAACGGTTATTCCAGCACCGAAGCTGACGTCCTCCACTTTGCTGAAATTGGTGCCGGTAATAGTAAGATCGATGCTCTCACCCTGGTTGCCCCTGGCCGGGCTGACCGACGTTATGGTCGGTGCAGGCGGCAACACGGTGAAGCCAGCGGCCAGGGTGTCGGTGTCGATGGGAGTGGTGACTGTCACGTCCCTTGTTCCCAGGGTGGCATCTGCGCCAACAGTGATGCTGGCCGTTATCTCGGTTGAGCTGGTGTTGGTGAACGCGGTCACCGTTATTCCGTCCCCGAAGCTCACGTCCGTGGCGCCCAGGAAAGAGTGGCCAGTGATAGTGACATCGAGACTCGCCCCCTGATTCCCCTGGACGGGGTTGACGGAGGTTATTGACGGAGCCGCCTGGTCTACGGTGAAGCCGTCCGTAAGTGTAGCCATGCCGCCCAGTGTCAAGACGGTGACATCCCTTGACCCGGGTGCGGCGTCGCGGTCGATACTCACGCCCGCTGTTATGCTGGTGGAGCCTCTCACCACGACACTGTTGACATCTATCCCTGCACCGAAGCTGACGTTCGCCGGCTCCTCGAAGCGCGTTCCGGTGATGTTGACGTACAGCGTGCAGCCCTGCTCTGCCGAGGGGGGGGCTAACCGTCGTTATCGTGGGCTCCGGCGATGCCACCAGGAAGCCGGTCACCAGCGTGTGGGTGCCACCCGGCGTGGTGACCCCGACATTCCGCGATACCGTTGCGGCATCGGCGGCAACTGTAATGTTGGCTGTAATCTGCGAAGAGTCGTTGATGACAAAGTAGTTGACGGTTATCCCATCGCCAAACGTGATGTTGGTGGCTGCGGCGAAGTTGCTGCCGGAGATGACGACGTCCAGGGTCTGGCCTTGCCTGCCGAAGGTAGGGCTAACGCTGGTTATGGTCGGGGGCCCGGTCACCGTGAAACCACCGGCGAGCGTGACGTCTCCGGTAGGCATTTCAACGGTGACGTCCCTTGCCCCGGTCGCGGCAGCGGCACCAATCGTGATGTTGGCGTCGATCCACGTCGAGGTACTGGTGAAGCTGTTGACCGTTATGCCGTCGCCAAAGCTTATGTTTGTCATGCCAGCGAAGTCACTGCCGGTGACGACCACGTTAAGGGTCTCCCCCTGGTTGGCGTGGTTCGGTATCACCGAGATGATGGTCCTATCCAGGTAGTGCAGAATGGTGCCACTATCCCCAACCGCGAAGACATCTGTGGCAGAGGTACCCCAGATGTCGTTGAGCGTGTGATGGGTCCCGGCGTCCTCCCATCTCCATTCGTCGCCGGTATAGTGGAGAACGTCTTCTTCAGTCGAGGCAGAATCGGTCAGAAGAAAGATGTCGGAATCGGAGCTGCCCCAGATGGCTGTGAAGTCCCGGCTGGTCCCGGTATCTATGGGTGTCCAGTCACTGCCGTCATAGTGCAGCAGGGTGCCGCCCTCACCGCAGACATAGATGCTGTCAGAAGCAGTGCCCCAGATGTCGGTCATTGAATACCACAGGCCCGTATCCATCGCAGTCCAACCGGTCCCATCATAGTGGAGGATAACTGAGGTGAGCGGCCCCTTGTATGTCCCCACGGCATAGACGTCGTTGGCAGAGGTACCCCAGACGGCGTTCAGGCTGCGCTCGTCGCCGGTGTTCACTTCCGTCCATTCATCACTTCCAGGACTGCCGTCGTTATGGAGTACGGTGCCGTCGAGACCCACGGCGAATATGTTGGTGAGGCAGCCCCAGACCCCAGTCAGAGTCTTGGTGGTCGGACCGCTCATCTGGTCCCAGGAGGCACCGTCATAGTGGAAGATCATACCGTTGGCGCCCACCGCGTAGACATCGGAGCTGGTATTGCACCAGACATCGTAGAAGGACTGCACCGATCCGCAGTCCTGCGCCTGCCAGGACGTGCCGTCGTAGCGCATGATCTGCCGCCCGGCGGCGCCCACGGCGAAGACATCGGACGAGGAGGTGCCGTGGACCGCCCTGAGGTCTGCCATCTGGTTGGCGCTGTTCCTAATCAGCCTGCTGGTCATCAGTGTCCAGGAGGTGCCGTCGTAGTGCTGGATGATGCCGCAGTCGCCGACGGCGAAGACGTCGTCGGGCCCGCTGCCCCAGATACCTGAAACGTGGGTGGTGGTATCGCTGCTGTTCATCGCCGCCCAGGTGCCTTCTTCATTACCATCGTAGTGGAGAATGTGCTTGCCTTGACCTGCTGTAGCGAACACGTCGTCAGCGGAGCTCCCCCATACGTCATACATCCAGACATCATCGCCGACATTCGTCGGCGTCCAGGAGGTGCCGTCGTAGTGCACAATGAAACCGGAGCCGCCCACGGCGTAGACGTTGTCGGGCGAGCTGCCCCAGACGCCGTTGATGTCCTTGTCGATGCCACTGTCCATGGGGGTGCAGTGTGTGCTGTTGCAGTGCAAGATGGTGCCGCCCCAGCCCGTGACGAAGAAGTCGTCTGCCGAAGTTCCCCAGATGTCGCGAAGGGTCTTGGTACTGCCGCTTTCCACCGGGCTCCAGATACTGCCGTCGTAGTGGACGATGGTGCCGCCGCTACCTACAGCATAGACGTTGTCTGAAAACGTACCCCAAACACCCCAAAGCGGTTTGTCGGTGGCGTCGATGTTGGTCATGTTGCTCCAAGCGAAGCCATCGTAGTGAAGGATGGTGCCGTTGTCCCCCACGGCGAAGACATCCGAGTGTGAGGTGCCCCAGACGCCGTACAGGTGCTTGGTGGTCGAGTTGCCCATCCCGCTCCATGACGTGCCGTCGTAGTGGAGAATGGTGCCACAGTCCCCCACGGCAAAGACATCGTTGCAGTAGCTGCCCCAGACGCCGTACAGGTGGTTCCCCTGGGGCAGGGGAACCTGCCAGCCCACGCCGACATCATTCACCACGGGTGCGGCTCGCGTCGGCGGGGACAGGGAAAACACGAAGGATAGGAGAGCCAGGACCAGCGTGATGATGGCAAACGGCCTCTTGCAGTTAGACATGCTTACCCCCCATCATGAGAAACATTACCGCGGCCCTAGCGCACGGGGCCCGTTGCCATCTCCGCGTCCGGCGGCAAAACCGAGGCATTGTACCATGCTCGTCGAGTGAGATAGCAACTTTTGTTTGTGGGCCCTGCCGCCGCAGTGACCACGGCGGGAACCCGGGGAGCGATCTTGGAGGCTGTGATCCAGGCGTCGGTGTTGTCATGGGGCACCTCTATCCAGCGAAGCCCGCATGGAGCGCTGGCTATATCGTACACTGCACTGTTGGTGCATGGCACAGCCCCAATGCCGCCCACCACCACCAACTCCAGACCCTCTATCATGAACGTATATGACGGGAAGTCCACCAGCACCATGTCGTCCGGGGTAAGGCCCAGTCTGCGCAGATGATGACCCCGCCCCGTGTTTACCGACGCCATACCGGGATGTTTGATATCGTCCTCCCCGGAAGGTCAGCGGCCCTGTATATGTCCGAGTCACCCCTCACGGCCAGCCTGGCTGCCAGGACACTTCCCTGCCACAGTATGTGCATGGGCTGCGGCCCCCAGTCCTCAAATTCAAGCGGACCAAAAGCCCGACATTTGCCCCCAGACCGGCAAGCCCCCTCACCCCTCAGCCATCGTCGAGCTTTGGTTCACTCCGCCCTGTACACCCTGCACAGAAGGGCGCGGTTGCACCAGCCGCCGGACAGCTCGTCGCACCACTCCGGATCATCCAGAGTGAGGACGTTGGCGTTGGATTCAAAGACGCCGCTCAGGTTGGGCTCGTTGGCCTCCGTCTCGGGGAACCACCAGCTTGCCTGGCAGTTGACCACGTTGGGCAGCAGGCCGGCGTTGTACCTGGCCTTCTGCCTGATCCTGCCGCGCCGTGTCTCTATGTAGGCCCAGTCCCCCTCGGCTATTCCGAGACCGCGGGCGGTGTCAGGGTGTATGTCCATCAGCGGGTCGGGGTGCTTCTCTCGCGAGCCTATCCCCTTCTGCATGAACTCCGAATGGAACATGGGCATGTAGTTGCCGCCGGTGTTGAGGATGAGGGGATACTCACGGGCCACTTCCGGGAGCTTGAAGGGGCTCTCGGGCGGCTCCTCGTAGAAGGGCAGGGGATCGTAGTCGAGGTACTCCAGGATGCTGGAGTACAGCTCGACCTTGCCTGACGGCGTGGGGAAGCCGGTCTGCTTCCAGGGTTGCATGTCGAAGGTGTCGGGAAACAGGACGCACCGGTCCACGGCCTCCCTGAAGCTGATGCCGGTGGGTTTGAGTCTGTGCTCGCTGACCTCCTCCAGGGTTTTCCAGGGCCAGTGCTCTTCTTGGCCAACGGCCAGGGCCAGGCCACGGAAAAACTCATAGATGTCGCGTCGCTCGCCCAGCGGGGGCACTGCCTTCTCGCCCGCCTGAACCAGGCTGCCGAAGTCCATCATGTTGGTGCAAAGGTCTCTCTCCATCCAGCTAGCGGCAGGAAGGACGTAGTCAGCGAGCTGAGCAGAGGGCGTCATGAAAAGCTCCTGGACGACGTGAAGGTCGAGGTTGTTGCTCTTCAGCGCCTCATATACCAGCTTGACGTTCCCCGCCCAGGCCAGGGGGTTCGACCCCCAGCCGATCAGGGCCTTCACCGGGTAGGGTTTGCCAGTCAGGATTGAACGCCACAGCATGGTGGTGTGGGCCTGTATCTGTACCGTGACCGGCGCGGGCACGCCGTAGACTCGCTCCAGGTGCTCCGACATGAGGCTCCAGCCTTTGAGCGAGACGAGGCGGCAGACATCGAAGCCCATCTGCTTTCTGCGCGCCTCCATCGGCAGCAGGTCCATCCGGGTTAGCTCGGCTTCGGTAACGAACTTGCCGCCGTTGACCGGCTGTCCGGGCCTGGTTATCAGGTGACCTCCGCTTACCCCCAGATAGCCACATATGGCCCGCATGATGATCTTGCACTGCTCGGTACGAGTACCGTTCAGCCCGAGCTGGTCGATGGCTACGCCGTAGGGCATGGAGGAGGGGCCGCTTGTGGCGTACATCCTGGCGGCTGCCTCGATCTGGCCGGCCGGGCAGCCAGTTATCTCGGCCACCTTCTCCGGTGGGTACTCCTGGACGCGGCCCTTGAGCCTGTCGAAACCGACTGTCCACTGCTCAACGAACTCCTTGTCGTAGAGCCCTTCGTTGATGATGACGTTCAGCCAGCCGAGGGCCAGGGCAGTGTCGGTGCCCGGCCTGATCCTCAACCATATGTCGGCTATGTCCGCGGTCTTCGTCTGCCTGGGATCGACCACAATGACCTTGACTCCGCGGTCGCGCTGGATTCTGCGCACGGCGGCCCAGTTGCGCAGGCTGGACTCGGAGGGATCGGCCCCCCAGTAGACCACGCAGTTCGATCTGGGCGTGTCCACGGCATAGGTGGTGACATCGCCCATCACCGCCATGTTTATAGCCATGTCGTTTATGCCACAGATGACGCCAGGAGCGAATATGTTGTGCGGATTGCCGAACAGGGTGGCGAAGCGGCCCCGGGGCCAGTAGTCGTTGCCCCTCCAGGTGCCCTCGAAAAACCCCAGGGTCTCAGGACCGTATTCCTGCTTCAGCTTGAGCAGCCTCTGCCCGATCTCGCCGAGTGCGTCGTCCCAGCTTACCCGCTGCCACTTGCCTTCGCCGCGCTGCCCTACCCTTTTCAGCGGGTACATGAGCTGGTCAGGGTGGTAGAGCCACCTCGGGGCTATCCGCGTCCTCTCGCAGACGAAGCCGCGGCTGAGGGGGTGTTCGCGGTTGCCCTCGATTCTGACTACCTTACCATCCTCCACGTGGACCAGGACACCGCACATGTTGGAGCAGTACTGACATGAGGTCTTCTTCACCTGTTGATCGGGCATGTGGGGTACCTCCTGGATGGTATGGTATCACAGGCAGGCGGGCATTCAAAACGACGAAAGAACGCGGGGCGGATACGAGTGCCCGCCCCCCGTTGAGACATGTGCGGCCAACTATGTTGGCACGCGGTTCTGCCGCCGTGTTTGCGAGCTGACTGAAGTGCACGCCTAAGAGCGGCGGTATTTCTTCACAAACCGGGCCATCCTGGTCAGCGCTTCCTCGATGTTGCTGAGAGAGGTGGCATAGCAGCAGCGGACGTGCCCCTCCCCGCACTGACCAAAGGCAGTGCCAGGCACCACCGCCACCTTCTCTTCCGTGAGCAGCGTTTCGGCGAACTCCTCCGAGGACATGCCAGTGGAGGTAATCGACGGGAAGGCGTAGAAAGCGCCTTTGGGTTCGAAGCAGGTGAGACCGATATCATTGAGGCCTTTGACCATGACACGGCGGCGCCGGTCGTACTCCTGTGTCATCCGCCTGGCTTCCGGTTCTCCCGCTTTGATGGCCTCAATGGCTGCCACCTGGCCCATTATGGGGGCACAGAGAGCGGTGTACTGGTGGATCTTGGTCATGGCGGCAATGAGATCGGCGCTGGCAGCAGCGTATCCAATGCGCCAGCCAGTCATGGCATAGGCCTTGGAAAAGCCAGCCAGTAGAATAGTGCGGTCTTTGACGCCCGGCAGGGAGGCAAAGCATACCGGCTCGGTGTCGTAGACCAGGAGGTTGTATATCTCGTCGGAGATCACCATCAGGTTGTGATGCCTGGCCACGTCGGCTATGTCGGCCAGATCGCCAATCTCCATCACGGCACCGGTGGGATTAGCCGGGTAGCCGATGAGGATGGCCTTCGTCCTGCTGGTGATCCTTGCCTCCACATCGGCGGCTGCTAGCTTAAACTGGTTGTCGCAGCTGGTGGGGACGCGAACCGGCACGCCGTCAGCGAAGAGAACGCAGGAGGGATAGGAAACGTAGGCGGGGTCGGGCATGATGACCTCGTCTCCGGGGTCGAGGATAGCGCGCACCGCCAGGTCAAGCCCTTCGCTGACGCCGTTGGTAATGAGCAACTCGGTGTTCGGGTCGTAGTCCAAGTCGTAGGTTGTCTTGAGGTACGAAGCTATCTCGCGGCGCAGCTCAATCATTCCGGAGTTTGAGGTGTACATGGTGTACCCCTGCTCCAGGGAATGAATGGCGGCCTCGGTGATGTGCCAAGGGGTGGGGAAGTCGGGCTCACCCACGCCCAGAGAGATCACCCCTCCCATGGAAGAGACCAGATCAAAGAACTTCCTTATGCCGGAAGGGGGGATCCGGTCCAGGCGCCCGGCAATGCGGTTTCTCACATGGTCAAGGGCAATCGCTTGTCCTCCTCTCCCCCTTCGAGCACTTCGCCGTCCTCCTTGTAGCGTTTGAGCAGGAAGTGGGTTGCTGTCCCCTGCACCCCCTCCAAGGGAGCCAGCTTCTCGGACACGAAGGCACCCACCTCGTGCAGCGACTTGCCCTCTACCAGCACGGCCAGGTCGTAAGTCCCCGAGACAAGGTAGGCGAAGCGCACCTGCGGATAGCGATAGATGCGTGCAGCCGCGGCATCGAAGCCCACGTCTCTCTGGGGCTGGAGCCTGATCTCGATCAGGGCCATTACCGGCTCGTTCCCCAGCTTCTCCCAGTTTATGATGGTCTTGTATTTCACAATCGTCCGGTCCTTCTCGGCCTCTTCGATCGTGCTGCGCACCTCAGCCTCTGACAGACCGGTCATGGCCGCAACCTGCTCTGGCGTCACCCGAGCGTCGTTGGCGAGAATGTCGAATATCTGTCTCATCCCAGCTCCTTTCCCCCAGGTTCACAAATAGACCACTCGTCTTGCTGCTCATTATAGCAAAGCTCGAATAGCCCGTCGTCTACGGTGCTAACCCTGAAGCACTTTGCCCCTGGCTCACGCCATTCTTTTTCGACCGCTTTCACTGTGTGAGCGACACCCCGCCAGGTGAAAGACATTGGGCGTTCTGCGTATTCACGGCCGGAATAGCATTGCACCTGCGGCTCTGTCATATGGTGCTTTCCTCGAGCACGACCAGAGCATCCGCAGGACAGTAGTCCACACAGACAAGACACTCGTTGCAGTCGTCGCGGTTGATGGTGCACACCCCCCACGCCCGCAATGCGCCGGTAGGGCAGAATGCCACACACAGACCGCAACCGACACACTTGCTCTCGTCAACCACCAGCATGGCCAACCTCCTCTGTCATGCTCAGGCCGCAGCGGGCTTGGTTCGCTGCCTGATGTCTTCCACTACAATCCGTGCACTCTGAGCGCAGGCGGGAAGCCCGAGGGGCACCAGAGGTGCCACGCCATCCCCAACATTGTACAGGTTCTCCACCGAGGTCTTCTGGGCCAGGGCGCCGGGCAGGGCCCGGTACATGGGCCAGTCCTTCTGCCAGTAGCTAACGTGCACGATTTCAGCCTCCCTGTCAAACTGGGGGATAGCCTCCCTCAAGTCCTGTACCACCATGTCTATTTCCCTGGCCGGATCGAGGGGAAGGAAGGACGAGTCTGGGGCTGCCCAGGCCTGGAGCATATGTTTTCCCGGCGGAGCGTACTCGGGATAGGCCAGGCTGGTGCACATCATGGTCATCTGTCTCCGGCCTTCGGGTACTACCATGACCCCCTCGAAGTCAACCAGGGGTCTGTCGCTTGAGATAACCAGGCCGATGTAGGCCAGCGGCCTGACTTTCTCGCGCAGCTCCTTGAGATATCCGTTGTCGAAGTTCTCCGGCCCGGCCAGCTCTACTGTCTTGTGAGGTCCGGCATCGCTGATGACCACCGGCGCCAGAACCTCCAGGTCGTCGCCATCCTTCTCCACCACTATCCCCTTGACCACTTCCTCTTGCACCATGATGCGCTGGGCCCGGCATCCGGTCCAGACGTGGCCGCCTTTGGCCTCAATCACCCTCACCAGCTCCTTCATCAACTCGAGGAAACCCTGTGGGTGAGCGCCGGCTGATGCACCGATGGACAGCTTGAGTTGCCGCATGAACTCACCGGCAGGCTCATCCCGGAAATTGACGCACTGGTAGTTGGACAGACCCCTGAAGATGGCCAGCACCTTGTCGTTGCTGGTGTACCGAAGTAGCCAGTCGCGAATGGATATGGAACTGGAAGGCTCATTCCAGCGGAAGGCGCGGCGGATGGCTGCCATGAGCCGCGCTGCCTCAGCCTCCCCTGCGAAGGTGGAGACCAGCTGCCTCAGCCCGCCCTTTTGTGGCATAGGGTAGTCCTTCCCATCCATCCTGAAGCATATGCCCATCGGGAAAGAGCGCACGCCGAAAGTGGCGCCCACCTCCTTGAAGACGCTTTCGACATACCCACCCGTCTCCACATAGAGAGCACCTGTAGGAAGGATGTAACCCCTGTACTTGAAAGAAGACGCCCTGCCGCCCACGAAGGGAAGTTTCTCCACCACCAGGGCCCTGTAGCCCTGATTTGCCAGCAGTGCGCCAGAGCACAATCCGCCCATACCAGCGCCTATGATAGCTACGTCATACTTGTGACTGCTCTGGTCCAATCTATTACCTCCGATCCCGCGCCATTCATTGCCTCACGATCAGGCTTATCCGGTGGCTATCCCATAGGCGTGTCTCTATCTCACCGTCCAGCCAATGCTTGCGTACATCGCTATCGGAACGGTCTAGAACGAGGCAAATCACGTAGGAGTATTGTATCGAATAGATGAGACCCCTCCCCAGCGCCACTGCTACCGGGTCAGCCGTGCCGCTATCCCTGCTGGCTAGCTGAACCTCGATGGCGACCGCGGGCATCTCTGCCACCTCTATGGCTATATCCGGCAAAAAGTCCGCCCCGTAAGCCCAGACTGGCTTGATCTTGCCCCGGTCTCTGCCTTTCACCCAGACTGAGCCGAGTTCACCGAGTTCATTGTTGACCTGCTCGGTGAGCAGGTCGCCGATCTCTAGCAGCAGTTCCTCCCGGTCTTCGTAGGTCTCCAGTTCTACGTTGGTCAGCTTCTGGCAAAGGCGCTCAACCGTCTCGGCTGCTTCAAAGCTGTACAACATTGCAGAGCCCCGTTCCACCCTATCTTTGAAACGTTGTGCTTCGACAGGTACTCAGGGCTGCGAACATCAGTAGCGTTCGCAGACCCGCTGGCCGGTCAGACAGCTTACAACGGCGGCTTCCTCTTGTGCCAATCGGTCGCCTGCTCGTAGGCATAAGCCACACGGAGCAGCACTTCCTCGCCAAGCGGTCTGCCGATGATCTGCATGCCTATGGGAAGACCGTCGGCGAAACCTGCCGGGACCGAGATGCCGGGAACGCCGGCAATGTTAATTGGCAGCGTGCAGACGTCGCTGAGGTACATCTGGATCGGGTCGTCCAGCTTCTCACCGATCTTGAAGGGAACCGTGGGCGAAGTAGGGGTTACCAGGGCATCGACTGTCTTAAGGGCTTCTTCGAACTCCCGCCTTATCAAAGTGCGGACTCGCAGCGCTTTGAGATAGTAGGCGTCGTAGTACCCCGCCGAAAGCGCATATGTGCCCAGCATGATCCGCCGTTTTACCTCCGGCCCGAAGCCGTTCCCCTTCGTCTTCTCCATGGCGTCCCACATGTTCTCAGCTTCCTTCACAGAGAAGCCATACTTCACCCCGTCATAGCGAGCCAGGTTAGCAGAGGCTTCAGACGGTGCGATGATGTAGTATGCAGCCAGGCCATACCTGGTGTGAGGCAGGGAGACGTCCCAGTCAACCGTCGCCCCTAGCTCCTCGAGTACCACGGTGGCGGAACGGATTGCCTGGGCCACTTCTGGTTGCATACCCTCCACGAAGTACTCCTTCGGTACTCCGAGACGCACACCCTTGAGATCGGGGACAAGGGACTCGGTGTAGTCGGGTACCGGATATGGTAGCGATGTCGAGTCGCGGCTGTCGTGGCCTGCGATGACGTTCATCACCAGGGCACAATCGGTGACGTCCTTGGTCAGGGGGCCGATCTGGTCAAGCGAGCTGGCGAAAGCCACCAGACCGTACCGCGATACCCGGCCGTACGTCGGCTTGAGGCCCACCACGCTACAGAATCCAGCCGGCTGGCGGATGCTGCCACCGGTGTCAGAGCCGATGGCATAAATGGTAGCGTCCGTAGCGACTGAAACTGCCGAGCCACCGCTGCTGCCCCCCGGAACCCGACTCAAATCCCACGGATTGTAGGTGGGGAAGAAAGCCGAGTGCTCATTCGACGAGCCCATGGCAAACTCGTCCATGTTTGTCTTGCCCACCATGACCATGCCCGCGGCATGGAGTCTCTCAACCACAGTGGCGTCGTAGGGTGGAACGAAGTTCTCGAGCATTCTGGAGCTGCAGGTCGTCCGTATGCCCCTGGTGCACATGTTGTCTTTGATCGCTGCCGGTATGCCAGTAAGGAGCGCCGCTGTGCCGTCGCTTATTCTTCGGTCGGCTTCCTTGGCCTGCTCCAGGGCCATGTCTTCTGTGATGGTCACAAAGGCGCGGACTCTGCTGTCCACCTTTTCTATGCGATCAAGAACCGCCCGAGTTAGCTCAACCGAGGAAACTTCACGTCGCCTGAGTAACTCTGCTGCCTGGTGGATAGTCGACTGGCAAAGGTCCATAACCAGCTACTCGAGCACCGCCCTCACCATGAAGTACCCTTCCTCCTGGCTTGGCGCGTTGGCCAATACGTCGACTACCGGGAGCGATGAGCCTGGCTCGTCTTCACGCAGTACATTCTCCAGGGCGATGGCGTGTGCCGTTGGCGGAACGTC
Source organism: Chloroflexota bacterium (assembly GCA_003650185.1). GTDB lineage: Bacteria > Chloroflexota > Dehalococcoidia > UBA2247 > RBG-13-53-26 > B9-G15. The sequence continues at coordinate 12,974 of QMOF01000034.1, forward strand.
GGTCGTGTCCACCTGCTGGAGTATCTGGAAGTTCTCCAGAATGTTGGACAACTGCTCCCTGAACCTCTCGGTCTCCTCTTCGTTGATACCCAGACGTACCAGCAGGGCCAGATGCTTCACCTCTTCGCGACTGAGCTTCATTCGCCGTCCCTCGTCAAACGTGGTCATCTGCGAACGGGCACAATTATATCATTCTTCACAGGCTGCCAGCAATCAGACCCTACCGGCCCAGGCCCGTGAGTAGGGGCACCGTAGCTAACAATCAGGCTGTGAGCACGGCCTTTGGGGAATATTTTGCTTGTATGGTATAATACATCTCATGAAAAATATAGATGCGACATCAAGCAGCCCCCCGGCTGGTGCGTCTGCGGAGAAGGACAAAGAGAAGCTCATCCAGCACATCCTCGGTCTCAACCAGAGACTGGAGGAGCTGGAGCGGGCGTTGCGCCCCGTGATACCCACGGAGTGGCTTAGTGCTGATCTCACCATGACTCAACTCAGGGTTGTGGTTGTGCTTTTCAGGGAAGGTCCGGTCCGAATGAGCGCTCTGGCCTCCAGCTTGGGTCTGGGTCTGGCCACGGCAACCGGCGTGGTCGACCGGCTGGTGGACAGGGGTTACGTGGTACGGGAGGGCCTGCCTTCCGATCGCCGGGTGGTGATGTGTCGGCTGTCGGCAAAAGGAGAGAAGCTGATGACCCGCCTGTGGCAGGCCGGGCAGGACCAGATAAGGCGCATGCTCGAGATAATGACCTGCTCTCAGCTCGAGCAGGTGGCTAAAGGTACCGAAGCTTTCATCGAGGCTGCCAGGCAGTTGCAGGAAGAATCCGGTTCACGAAAAAGGGCCAAACGTTGAGTTTCAGCGGCAGGCAGGCCATGTGTCAGTCCTGTCACACGCGCGCCGTTGATCGGCGTAGGAGTGGATGGACATTTGGACGCGGTTCCCCGTCGCCAGATTGATTCGCTGCCCTCACAATGCCACCAGCCCCCCACGGAATATCCTGTCTCCAGAGGCAATGGCTGCTCTTCCCACCGACTAAATGTTGACAGTTACCACGCAAATCGGCCACTGAGCTCGTTCAGATACATGTGAGACAGTAGACAGGTAGAATAGGGGCCATTCTCCGGATGAGAAAGATCAATGGAGGTGGCTCCATATGCGGGTATTCGGTCTGCCCGGTGTAATAGG
>QMOF01000035.1 GCA_003650185.1 Chloroflexota bacterium
ACATCAAACCAACATTACAGCACTCACCTCCACGGCTCCCCGTTCTAGCCAGCCGCTGGGCTTGCCAACAAGCGATTGGCACAGTCAGCGGCAAGAGAGAGCACCTCTGCCGGAGGCTGGTACCGCAACCAGGCGCCCTGACGTCTCTTCTAAAGCCAAGGCACTGTCTCGACGCCTTGCATCATCCGTTGACAGCGGAAGGCTAGCTGCCACCACGGTGCCCTTTCCTGGCGTACCCACCACAGTGCAGTGACCGCCAGCCACTTCGGCATAGTCCTGCATCATCAGCAGTCCGACGCCATCAGCTACCCGTTCCACGTCAAACCCCTGACCGTCGTCGCTCACCGTAAGCTCCAGCCAGCCTTCGCCCAACAGCTCCAGGCGCACTTCTGCTCTGGTGGCCTTGGCATGCTTGGAGGCGTTCACTAACGCCTCTTCAGCGATGCGACAAGCAGCTAATCTCACCTCCTCCGGAATGAACCTCCGGTCTGCCTTTTCACGCCTCACCAGCCTGTCATCCAGTTTCAACCCAACGGGCAGGGCACTCTCAAAGCGATCGCACAGCGACTGTAGAGCTGGTATCAAACCCTGCCGCAGGATGGAAGGGTAAAGCCGACGACTGATAGGGCGTATCCGCTCTTCCACCAGGCGCTCCAGCTCCTGCCGCAACGTCGAGAGCTCAGCAGACAACTCCTCTGACGAGGCTGCCCGCTCCAGTTCCGCCAGCCGATGTTGCACCACAATCAACCTCGTTTGCACGGAACCGTGGAGTTCCTGGGCAATATCCCTTCGCAGCGACTCCTCCAGATGTACAATCCGTTCCCGCGACAATTGCAACTGCTCGGCCCTTGCTACAGCGGCCGCATGCTCCAGACGTTCCGCCTCAGTGCGTTTGCGCTCGCCTATGTCACGGACCATGGCCATCACCGCCGGCCTACCCTGGTACCAGATGGCGCTGGTCGATATCTCCACCTCCTTTATCGCCCCTGCCTTCGTCTGTACTTTGAGTTCAACTACCGGAGGCAACTCCTCCCCAGAGGCCCGCAAAAGGCGTCTCTGCTCCACCAGATGTCTGGACTCAGGCGCAATCAGGTTCAATGAGTCTGTGTCCAGCAACTCGTCGATACTGTAACCCAGCAACTCTGCTGCGTAAGCATTGGCATATTTCAGCTTGCCGTCCTGCACTATGACAACACCGTCCTTGGCGTTCTCAACCAGCGCCGAGTACTTCGCCTCCGACTCGCGCAGGGCATTCTCGGCCCTCTTCCGATCGCTGATGTCACGGGTAACCCCAAGGTACCCCGTGATCTGCCCCGCGGCATCACGCAGGAACGAGACCCTGGTCTCGGTCCACACAGTTGACCCGTCCCTGCACGTGAACTCCACATCCAACGCGCGGGATGTGTAGGGGTCGCTCCCGTTCTTAGCTACGGCGGCCTCATCCTGACGCATATACTGAAGTGCGGTCTCCCGAGACCTTGGTGTGATGGTGTCGATGGCGTTCTGCCTCATGACTTCATCGGCTGTGTAACCACGGAGGCGCAGGACCGATGGGCTAACGTACGTGTAGTTCAGGTCCCGGTCGGTTGTCCATATCACGTCCGATGCATTCTCAGCCAAGAGACGGTATTGCTGTTCGCTCTGCCGCAACGCATCCTCCATGCGCTGGCGCTCGGTGACATCGCGGTAGTTGACTACGATACCTTTCACGTGTGGCTCGTGCAGTAGGTTTTTCCCCACCCCCTCGAGCACGCACCAGGAACCATCCTTGCGTCGGTATCGCAGTTGTGTCGTTACCACCTCACCCGGGCTTGCCGCCAGATGGGTGAAAACCTCGGTGACGCTGCCCATGTCATCAGGGTGCACGAGCTCATACAGGTTCACGCCGACCAACTCTTCTGGCCGGTAACCGAGCAACCGTTCCGCTGAAGGGCTCTCGTAGAGTATTGTCCCGTCGCCATCCACGAGTGCGATGGCGTCTGACGAGTTTTCTATGAGCGTTCGGAAGTATTTCTCTCTCGCCCTCACTGCCTCCTCTTCCTTGTTGCGCTCAGTGATATCTCTGGTGATGGCAATAATCCCAATCGGGTCACCCCCGCCATCCCTGAGCACGCTGGCGCTGATTTCAGCAATGAACTCCGAGCCGTCGGCCTTGACAAGCGTGTACTGAAGACACCGTGTGGACCTGCATTCGAGAGTGGTGCCCATGTCTTCCATCGCTTTTCGCCGGTCCCTCTCAGCAACAAAGCTGAAACAGTTTGCTCCCAGGGCTTCGTTCTTCGACCCCAGCCCGTACAGCCTGACTGCGGCTTCGTTCAGATCGATCAGAGTGCCTTCAAGGTCGGTGACCGAGATGCTTTCCGCCACCGACTCCAGCACGTACCGGAGCCACTCCTGCGACATGCGCAGGTCACGCTCCACACGGTCCTTTTCCGCGACCTGCGCCTCCAGCTCCACGCTCCGCCTGCGGCACCGTCGCAGCTCCGTGATGAGCATCTCTCTCGTCTTGTGTTCATCTCTCATACCGCTAACCTCGCGCTTTTTCCCTCGCCGTTTCACACTACTTTGTTAAGTTAACCACGATTCATGCGAGAAAGTCAAAGGGGACGGTGGCTCCGAGGCTAGAGTCGTGTCCCCTTTCGGCTCACTTTTGGTGGGGTGGCGCTAAAGCGCAACGGAGACGGGGCAGATGGCACAGCTAACGAGCAGGATGGATTTCGGCAGGATGCTGGCCGGGGTCTGGCGGGGCCTGAGGCCCCGCCAGACCCCGGCTTCACGCTCCATCACGACCCACGGTCGGGCTCCAACAAACAAGCGCCTTGCTACCACCCACCACCAGCACCTCCACCTGCTGTCGCCTCTCCACATAGGGGAATATGTGCCTCAATCGGCTGCCAGAGTCTACCACACGCCGGTAACGGCAGCACCAGCGCACGGGTCAAATTGCCATCAAGCGCTCTTTTGTGCTAGACTTCAGCATAGGTCTGCCGTATCAACCCGAGAGACACCTGGCCCATGTCCGTTCTTCTGGAAAGCAATCTGCCCTGTCCATTGCTCCACCGGGGCAAGGTGCGGGACAACTACGATCTGGGCGATTTCCTGCTCATGGTGGCCACCGATCGCATCTCTGCTTTCGACGTGGTCCTGCCGTGCGGCATCCCGGGGAAAGGGGTAGTGCTTAACCAGCTATCCCTATTCTGGTTTGAGAAAACCGCCCATATGGTGCCTAACCATGTGATAGAGGGAATAGCGGACGTGGCCCAGCTCAAGCGGTTCGGTGTCAATGCCGGGACTGACCTCTCCTGTCTCGCCGAGCGGTCGACCATTGTCAGGAAGGCGGAGCGCATTCCCGTGGAATGCGTGGTCCGTGGGTACATCTCGGGATCGGCATGGGCGGAGTATAGCCGGAAGGGCACGGTTAATGGCGAGGTGGTACCCTCGGGCTTGAGGGAGTCGCAGCGCCTGTCACCGCCGCTGTTCACTCCCAGCACGAAGGCGGAAAACGGTCATGACGAGCCGCTCACCCGGCGCGAGCTGGTGGATCTGGTAGGGCAGGACCTAGCTGATGAGCTGGAAGAGAAGAGCCTTGCCGTTTATAGCTTTGCCCACGAATATGCCTGGACAAGGGGTATAATTGTAGCTGACACCAAGTTCGAGTTCGGGATAGTTGATGGTCAGGTCATCTTGATCGACGAAGTCCTCACGCCTGATTCGAGCCGCTTCTGGGATGCCGACGATTACAAGGTCGGGCAGCCCCAGGAGCCGTTCGACAAGCAGATGGTACGGGACTGGCTCTCAGCGTCCGGGTGGAACAAGGAGCCACCCGCCCCGATGCTTCCCCATGACCTCATCCAGCGGACTGCCGAGAGGTACCGGGAGGTGTACCGACGGTTGACGGGCAGTACCCTCCATGAATAGTCTCGGGACCGATGTTCAAAGCCAAAGTCTACGTTAGCCTGAAGCCTACCGTGAACGACCCGCAGGGCCTGACGATCAGGGGCGCTCTTCATGGGCTCGGTTTCGACAGGGTGAACAGCGTGCGGGCGGGCAAGTACCTGGAGATAATGGTCAACGAAGAAGACCAGGCCAGGGCCGAAGCCCAGGTCGATGAAATGTGCCGCAAAGTGCTGGCCAACCCTGTGATCGAGACCTACCACTTCGAACTGGAAAGAGTCTCCGGCTGACTCCGTGCGGTCCTGTTCTGCGGCATTGCCGTCTGTTACCTTTTTCCCGGGTGTATTCGTTCCTCGGTCCAGAGCGATTGCCAAGCTTCGCCACGCAATTCGAAGCTGTGCTTCTTTGACAGCGGCGCCTGCGGTAGAATTGAAGCTACAATTGGCCGCCAGCGACGTGTTTTCCAGCAACCGGAGGAGAGGGGTTCATGAAATCGCGCTACGCTGAAGTGACCGCCGAAGTGGTGGAAGCGCTGGGGCAGATAGTCGGGCGTGATGGTGTCTCCACGCAGCGAGATGAGGTAGAGAAGTACGCCTGCGACGAGATGCCCATGCCCAAGCCCCACCCGGCAGAGGTGGTGGTCAAGCCCAGGGATGCTTCTTCGGTGGCCCGGGTGCTCGGCTTCGCCAACGACAGGAGGATTCCGGTCACGCCCAGGGGAAGCGGTACCGGCGTGTGTGGCGGGTGCGTACCCGTCTATGGAGGCATCCTGCTCTCGCTCGAACGGATGAACGCGGTTCTGGAGGTGGACGAGGCGAACCTGGTGGCCACTGTCGAACCCGGCGTGACACTGGGCCAACTGTATGACGAGGTTGGGAAGCACGGGCTTTACTACCCTCTCTACCCCGGCGAGAGCACGGCCAGCATCGGAGGCAATGTGGCCACCAATGCCGGTGGAATGAATGCGGTGAAGCACGGCGTGACCAGGCACCGCGTTCTCGGGCTGGACGCGGTGCTGGCCTCGGGCAGGACGATATCTGTCGGGGGAAAGTTCGTCAAGAGCTCCAGCGGCTATGACCTGACCCAGCTCCTTGTAGGCTCGGAGGGGACACTGGCTGTCATAACCAGGGTCATGCTGAGACTCAGCACGCCTCCCGGGAGGAGAGAGGTGCTGCTGGTGCCTTTCAGCAGCCTGGACAATGCCATCGAAGCTGTTCCCGATATCATGAGGCAGGGGGTCACGCCTACCGGGATCGAGTTCATGGAGCAGGACATCATCAGTATTGTCGAGCAGTACCTGGACTGGGAGATGCCGCTGCACGGTTACGAGGCTTTCCTGATGATCATCCTGGAGGGCGAAACCGAAGAGGAGACCTGTGCTGCTGCGGCTCGGATAGAGGAGGCCTGTGTCAGGAACGGGGCCGTGGGTAGCTACGTCCCGGCCAGCGAGGGGGCCAAGCGGAGGCTCCTGGAGGCCAGGGAGAGGTTCTACCCGGCAGTGAAGCGTCTTGGACCACTGGAGCTGGCCGATGTGGTTGTACCTCGGAGCAGCATACCGGACTTCGTCAAGGGAGCGAGGCGGCTCTGCTCGCAGCTCGGTCTTCCTGTCCTGGCCTACGGACATGCTGGCGACGGGAATGTCCATCTACATTTTATGCAGAAGGACATGGACAGGAAGGAGTGGCAGGAGAGGCTACCGAAGGTGCTGGACTCGGTCTACAGACTGGGCTGGTCTTTGGGCGGGCTGGTGTCCGGTGAGCATGGCCTGGGATTTGATAAAAAGGGTTACCTGGCCATGACCGCCGATGGGGAGGTCATGGAGCTGATGAGGGCCATCAAGAGGGCGTTCGACCCGAACAACATCCTGAACCCAGGCAAGGTGCTGGACCTGGAATAGATGCACCGTACGCTTAGCCAGGCGGCCGGGCCTCCGTCAGCAGGTCACTTGACGGCTGTGTGGATAGCGGCGGCACCGAGCATCATGCGGCGAAAGCTGACTCTGGCAAACCCGGCTCGGCGAAGGATAGCGGCCAGCTCCTCGGCAGTGTAGAAGCTGCGGATGGTCTGGGAGAGGTAGGTGTAAGCGGCGCTCGACCGCGCGATGATGTAGCCCAGCGGTCTGACGGTGAGCCGTACGTAGAGGTGGAACAGGCACCGTATCGGTCTCGATGGTGGCTGGCTTGTCTCCAGGCTCACATAGTGGCCGCCCGGTCGAAGAATCCGGTGAAACTCAGCAAAGGACTTGACCAGGCCGCCGCGGCTGGAGTCCATGTTGCGCGTTGAATACGAAGTCGTCACCAGGTCAAAGGTTCCGTCAGCGAAAGGCAGGTGCTGCGCGTCGGCCAGGACGAAAGCTATGCCGCTGGCCTCACGCTTGCTGGTGGCCATTTTGAGCATGGCAGCGGAGAAATCGGCGGCCAGTACCGTGGTCTCCTGCCCGGCCGCCCTCTTCAGATAGACCGCCATTTCGCCCGTTCCGGTGCAGACATCGAGCCACCTTGCTCCGCCGGTGGCACTGGCCATCCGTGCCGCGTTGCGACGCCATACGACGTCCAGACCCAGGGTCATCGCGTGATTGACCAATTCATAGGCCGATGAGATGTCGCAGTAGAACTTCTGTAGCGGGCTGATCATGGTCTGAGTGGCACAACTTGGATGAGCCGGCTTTGGCCTCCGCTGCCGTCAGTATAGGTGGCGCTGCTACTGGGCGTCAATTGAGACTACAAACTCGGTAGGTGCTCTGACAGGGTACAGGTGGATGGTGGCACGGCTCTGCTGGGTCTTCTGGTCCAGTGGCTTCCCACGGCCGGGCGATTGCGGCTGACTGGTCGATCAGTTTGCTTCTCGTGGCAAAAGGAAATAAAATGGATGAGTCGGTGTCAGGAGGGTCCGCTGCCCCCTCACAGTTGCCGGTGGTAGGCGGGCGTGGACTGGTGGCGACTGCAGGACTCAAGCATGCATGATTCCATCACACTGTACGATCGCCCGGAATTGAGGCATCCGAGGATGCTCCTGGCATGGCCAGACCCGGGGCATGTAGGGTTGCGGGTGGTGGACTATCTGAGGAAGAAGCTGAGGGCCAGAGGATTTGCCAAGATCCGGCCCTACGATTTCTCTGTGGCACCATGGGTCTCGGTCAAGGATGGGCTGATGGACAGGCTGGAGTTCATGAAGAATGAGTTCTACTACTGGAAAGATGCCAAAGGTAGCAGCGACCTGATCCTGTTCAGAAGTGAGTACCCAGCGGTGAACATCTATGATTACGTGTGCCTCGTGCTTGACGTAGCCTCCGAGTTCGGGGTGAAGCGACTATACACGGCAAGCTCCTTTGGGGCAGCCGGGATCACTCACAGGGAGGAGCCAGTTGTCCTGGGGGTGGGCAATCGGGTCGGGCTAAAGGCAACCATGGAGAAGTACGGCATCAAGCCTTACCCAGAGTACAAGGGCGTCGGGAACATACAATCAGCCTTCTTGTGGCTGGCCAAGAAGAGGGACATTGAGGCGCTGAGCCTCTGGTCGCCGGTGCCTTACTATATTGCCAGGCTTCCCTTCCCGTGGAGCAACTACCCGAAGTGCTCTCTGGCGATGTTACAGAAGCTGGTGGCTATGGAGAAGATCAGGGTTGACATTGGGGATCTGGAGATGTTTGCCCGCCAGACCGAGAGCGAGATGGCGAAGATGTACGAAGATCTGTATGAGGGGACGAAGAGCGACATCGCTCACCCAATTGCCGAATTGCCGCCTGGCTATACGGATGATGAGGGGGAACCCATCAGCGATGAAGACCTGAAGCGCATCATAAGAGACTTGGATGATTTCTTCCGGAGAGGAAAGCAGTGATTGGGCGATGATAAAGAGAGTCGGCGTCATCTATCATCCCAAGATTGAGGCGGCCGGGAAGGCAGGTGAGGAGCTTTGCCGGTTCTTGGACTCTCAAGGCATCGACCACTGGGCATGCTCCGCCTGGGATGATGAGGCGATCGAAGCGGAGGCCCCGAGCACGGACCTGGCCGTGAGTGTGGGAGGGGATGGCACGATTCTGCGTGCTGTGCGTGCAATCAGCCCGTGGCAGATACCCATACTTGGCGTGAACCTGGGGCATCTGGGTTTCATGACAGAACTGACTGCGAAAGACATCATGGAGAGACTTCCCACCGTGCTTGGCGGGGATGGCTGGGTTGACGAGCGGGCCATGCTCGAAGTGGCGGTGTCTACTAGTGAGAAGCATCGTGCCGCGGAGCTTTCCGGGCCTTCGTTCGCGCTTAATGACGTGGTGCTGGGGCACGGGCCGAGGTGGAGGGTTATTTACATAAGAGCAACCATCAACGGTGCAGGCCTGACGACCTACAAGGCTGATGGCGTGATAGTGGCAACGGCTACGGGCAGCACTGGCTATGCACTGGCCGCCGGAGGGCCTATTCTTTACCCTCAGGCTCAGGAGATCATTCTGAAGCCGATCTCGGCTCACTTGACCATGCCTTACGCCCTGGTATTGCCTGCTACTGCCACGGTTGAGCTGGAGGTCCATACCGATCATGAGGCAATGCTCAGCATCGATGGTCAGGTTGAGTCGAGTCTGCGTGATGGTGACCGGGTAACGGTGAGGCGCAGCTCCCGGGTGGCGCGCTTCCTCAGGATCCACCCGCCTGAGTCCTTCTACAGCCGACTGGAGAGCCGGTTGAGGGCCAAAGGCTCCGAGGATAGTTGAGAAAAAGGCGATGCAGATAGAGAAAGCGAGAATGCGCGATGCTCCCGAAATACACAAGCTGATCAACAGCTTTGCTGACAAGGGAGAGATGCTGCCCAGGGCGCTGAGCGAGGTGTACGAGGGCATCAGGGATTTCTTCGTGGTCAGGAACGAAGGGCGTGTGGTGGCGTGCGGATGTCTTCACATATACTGGACTGACCTGGCTGAGATCAGGAGTGTGGCCGTGAGTGAGGACTACCAGGGCCGGCAGATGGGCAGTGGCCTGGTCGCAGCCTGTATTGAAGAGGCCAGGGATCTGGACATCTCCCAGGTCTTCTGTCTTACCAGCAAGCCGTCCTTCTTCGAGAAACTCGGCTTCCGTCGGGTAGACACATTGGAGCTGCCGCGCAAGGTCTGGGCGGAATGCTATCGGTGTCCCAAGTTTCCCAACTGCGACGAGGTCGCCCTGATTCGGGGCACTTGACCGGGTTCAGTTTCCGGAGCCTTTTCTACATTATTATTTCGGAGGCCTCTTGAGCGACGAGAGAGAGAGGCTACTCAGTAGTGAGCAAGTCTACAAAGGCCGGGCGGTGCGCTTGAGGGTCGACACCGTGGAGAAGACTGGAGGGCGCCGGACGACCCGCGATGTGGTGGAACACGATGACTGTGTAGCCATCCTGGCCTTTGATGCAGAAGACAATGTGCTCTTGGTGCGCCAGTTTCGTCATGCCGTGGGCGCCGAGTTGCTGGAAGTCCCTGCTGGTGGGATTGAGCCCAATGAGACTCCTGACCAGGCCGTGTGCCGTGAGCTCCAGGAAGAGACAGGTTACTTCCCTAACAAGGTGAAGAGACTGGGGGGCTTCTACTCGGCCCCAGGCTACTGTACCGAGTACCTGTACCTGTACCTGGCTACCGACCTGGTCTTCAGGCCCTTGTGGGCAGAGGATAGCGAGGGCATCGAACTGGCACGGGTCCCTTACTCTAACGTCCCCGCTCTTATTGCCTCGGGCGATATCCGCGATGCCAAGAGCATCGCTGCCTTGCTCAGTGCTTCCCTGTATCGGCCAAGCAGTGATTCTCCGGGTTGACCAGCGGGTTGTCTACATGGGAACGTCAGCTAGACTGCGTTGCCGCTATTCTTGCGGCAGAACCTTATGATCTCGGCGAAGTTGTTGATCCTCGCCGAGTTAGTCGCCTCCAGGAAACCGTCATAGGTGAGGTTTATCCACGGCTTGCCGTACTTTGCCGTGAACTTATCGGACATGGCGGCCACAATGCCGCCGGGCATGCAGCCATGGGGCATGACTGAGATCACGCCGGCGTACCTGGGGTCTTCCATCCACTCAACGCCCACCCCTATGCTGAGAACAGCCTCGCTTCCACACTTGGGCGAAAGGTAGCGACTGGATACAGCCAGTATCTCCTTGGTTGAAGGCTCTCGTGTGTCCAGCAGGTCGGCGAAGTTGGAAGCCACCCAGCGCTCAGCTCGTCTTTGCCAGAGTTGTCTCAAGTAGCCGGAGACTATCTTCTTACAATCCCTGTCCCTGATTCCGTCCTCGATCTTGCGGTGGGTGAGGTACTTGAACCATTCCCCAATAGGCGACACGACTACTTCGAGGCCTGCGTTCTCGCACTCTTTGACCAGGTTACAGTTGCTGAACTTGTTAGACCGCAGGAAGATCTCGCCGTTGATACCTACCAGTGGCCTCCTAGGCAGGCTGGGGTCGATAAGAGCCTTGAACCTGGCTGTAGCTTGTCCCAGAATGTCATCGAAGGTTTCCCTGCGGCGGACACGGTCGGCGAGCCGGGTCACGCACTCGTCGAAGAGCTGGTCTGCGGCTCCTGGCGTCTTCTCGTACGGGCGGGTACGCCACACCAGCCTCTCCAGGAAGTCCATGCCCACGATGGCCTTCCAGGCCAGCCTCTCGAACTGGGGACCGAGGCCCAGGTCACTGTAGGCAGTGTTTGACACGGTAGTCCTTATCTTGAGGTCGAAGCCGATCTCCTTGAGCAATCGGGTCTGTTCCACAGCGTATTTCCCGAAACGGCACGGCCCGTAGGCACTGGCCATGAATCCCTCCACATCCCCCGGACCAATGCCGTCGAGGCCGCCCTCGTGGAAGAACCTGACGAATCCGCCGAGCGTTACCCGGTAGGGCAAACACTCCCTCCCCGAGGTGAGCCGGTTGCTGTAGAACAAGTTCCTTTGGTCAGGCTCCGGCAACACAGCCGCCTTCACTCCGAAGGCTTCCATAGCCGCACTGAGTATCTGGGCGTGCGAGGCCATTGGCGGTATCAGGATGACCTTGTTGTTTGATCTGAAGGAAACCGGCGCCTCCCGCCGGATCTTCGCTATGTCGACCGCCACATGATGCGGTTTCGCGGAACGGGCGAATCCTCGAATGGTATCGACGAATGCCTCCAAACGGGTGATGAGTCCCGCCTCCGCGGCGTGTTCGTCTATCTCTAGCTGCCCCAGGGGCTTGGTGCCCATAACGTCGGACACCAGGTTAATGATGAAGGAGTTAGGCCCGCAGCCGAAGTTGGTAAGCACAAGCCCGAATAGCTGTGGGTCCTGCGCTACTATGGCTGCCCCGGCTACGTGTCTGGCTTCGGCCAGCCAGTAAGGCCGGTCTGTGTACTTTGTGACATCGACTGAATCCAGAGGTAGGAAGTCCAGTGGAATGGGCACTACTCCAAGGTGAGCCAACTCCTCGGCTATACCCAGGTTAGCGCCGGAGTCCTGTGACATGTAAGACCGCGATAGGATGACCACACCCAGTTGGCCGCTCTGGTGTATCTCATCCAGCAACCGTCTCCCTCGCTCCTGCAGCGCTGCTTCAAACCGCTGCTGCGCCTGGATGCCAGCCTCCGCAGCCAGTCGTCCCTGCTTACTGGAAAAGCCCATCTGGACCGCCGCTTGCGCCAGGTTTCGCAGCACGTCGCCGTTGCCTGTGCTGAAATCAATCACTGGCGCAACCAGCCGGTTTCCCAGATCGAGCACCTGCCGCACTATGAAGGGGGATGCCTGCACCAGAGGGCAGGAGTACTTCTGGTTCTCGTCCCCCTCCTTGCGGCCCAAGCGAATAGCGCAGGGATAGAGGATGTAGTCAACGCTGTCCAAATCGGCCACATGGCCGTGCAACAGCTTGACAGGGAAACAGCTATCTGCGTAGCTCAGCTCGGTGGCCCGTTCGATGATCTGCTTGTTTGTTCTGCTCGAAAGGACGACCCTTGCGCCGAGGGCGTTGAGAAAACCGATAAGCAACGGGGCGTAGTCGTATACAAGCAGCCCCCTGGGAATGCCAACGCAGGGCTGGCCGTCGGTCTCTCTGTATTCCCCAAACAGGAGCTTCTCGCGTTCGTCGAAGGCTGTTACCACTCTCTCGTGGCTCACGGCGCTATCATAGCGATCGCAACGGCTGCCGTAGAAAGTGGGCTTCTCGTTTGGTATCTCCAACCTGCTTATGGTGCAGTTGTTGTCACACCCCTTGCAGGTGAAGGTGGTCAGCTTATGGTTGGTATTGATGACGTTCTGGAATCCCTTGAACCTGGAGGGCTTGCCCCCCATCTCCTCTTTTGCCAGCAGTGCTGCTCCTATGGCTCCACTGACCTCCTTGTGCTCCGGTACGATAATGGTCCGACCCCCGAGTGCCTGTTGAAAGGCGGAAACGACCGCGTCATTGTAGAAGACGGCTCCTGTGAGGATTACCTTGTCGCCCAGTTTCCTTGTTTCCACCACTTTGGAGAGGTAGTTTCCTGCGATTGAGTTTGCCAGGCTGGCTGTTATGACCTCCAGTGGCACGCCCTCTTGCTGGGCTGAAGCCACGGCCTGTCCCATGAAAGCGGCACAACGGGTTCCCAGGTCGATGGTATGCGGTGCCTTAAAGGCCAGGCTGGCGAACTCTCCATTCTGGACGTGAATACCGAGTTGCTCCGCCAGCTCGTCAATGAAGCTGCCAGTCCCTGCCGCGCAGGCCTTGTTCATTTGATAGTCGACCACGACCCCATTTCGCTTGATCACCAGCTTTGAGTCCTGTCCGCCTATCTCGATGATATCGGCCTCAGGGTCAAGCTCCGCAGCGGCCCTCGTCTGGGCGGTTATCTCGTTCTTTATCAAGTCGGCGCCGATGAAGCTGCCGACCAGGTATCTTCCCGAGCCAGTGACACCCACGCCAGCTATGGTGGCATTGTCGCCGACATGCTGGTATATGTTTCGGAAGACCTGCTTTACGGCCTCGATGGGTCTCCCTGCGGTCATGAGGTAACTCTTGGAGACGACGCTCTGGCCCACCTCATCAAGGATGACTGCTTTGGTACTGGTGGAGCCAACGTCCACGCCGAGATAGCCTACGAAAGGTCCGTCAACCTTGGGGGCTATCCACTGTCCGTCTTGCGTGGTGGTCTTTTCTAGCCTCGGGTTCCGGAAGTAGAACTGCCTGGTCTCCCCTTCGAGGAAAGGAGTAACGGTGGCCTGCCATCCCGAGTCTCTTGCCAGCAGGGCTGAGCCGAAGGCTTCAATATGTGAGAAGTTGGCCGGAACGGTGACGTCCACCTGACGTCCGTTCCTGGCTGACAGCGTCTCGCGAAGGGATTTGAGCAAGGCGTGGTTGGCGGCGACTCCGCCGACGAAGTAGATCGGCTCGCGGAAGGCGCCCTTCTGTAGGGACACCACCATCCGGGATATGCTGCCACACAACGCGTACAGCATTGCCCCGAGTGGAGCGCCCTTTTGTTGCAGGTGGATCAAGTCCGTCTTGGCGAATACGGAGCACCTGGCAGCTATTCTGGGAGGGGTACCCTCAAACTCCAGGGCGAGACGAGAAAGGTCGGACAAGGTGATGCCCAGCCTGTATGCCTGCTGCTCGAGGAACCTGCCGGTGCCAGCGGCACAAAGAGGGTTTGAGGCCACCTTCCAGGGTTTCCTCAGGCCATCTTCCAGCAGTATGACAAAGGAGCTTTGACCGCCGATCTGGATGATGGTCTTCGCTTCGGGATGCAAATGAAGAAGCCCGGCGGCGATGGAAAGGGAGCTACTGTACTCGGCCCAGTTCAGGTCCTTTGGTATGATACCCTTGCCCGAACCGGATACGCCGGCTGTCGAGATGTCCTCTAGGTTGATCTGATTGCTGAGCCTGTCCAGCAAGGAGATGACTGCGATCTTGGGACTGGTGGTTATCTTCTCGCTGTCCAGCCTGGCAATGGAGCAATCGCTATCTAGTAGGGCTAGCTTGGCATTGACAGACCCAATGTCTAATCCAAGGGAATAAGTCATGTTCCGCCTAGGCATTGTAGACCAGACACCAGCAAACCGCAAGGATTATACTACATCAATAGGTGTCCTTCTACCACTTGTACTCGTCCACTACATATGAGACAGTTGGAGGTCCGGGGCGATCTCCGGATGGCAGTCTCTAAGATACTCCGCAGGCGTTCTCCATTGCAATGCTTGATGAGGGCGGATGTGGTTATAG
>QMOF01000036.1 GCA_003650185.1 Chloroflexota bacterium
CTCTCCTTCGTGCCGCTGTCAGTCACTATACCTCCTAGCTTCCCAGCAGGTGTACGGGTACGTACGTGCCCCAGCCAAAGGCAGCAAGCCCGACCACTATAAGGGACCAGGTAACGATGCGATTGGCTCTAGGCGAGGGCACCACCTCGAGTATGATGCCGCGCAGCCCGTACAGCGCGTGGTACAGGGCTACTGCCAGAAGCGCAACGTACAGGGCCGCCCATAGTCCACTGCCGGCCCGGTCAATCATCGAAGCCCAGGACGACGGATCCTCGGAATCATAGAGAAGGGCATCCAGGTGCTGCCTCACCATGTGTATGCCAAGGAACACGGCGATAAGCACGGCCGTCACTATGTGCAAAAGATGGAAGCGCGTAGCACGCATCACCAGCCTCCTGATACGAAGTCATAGAGGAGAACCGCAGAAAGGGCGACTATCACCCCTATCATGCCCACTGTCCAGGGGCGCCTCTTGCGGAGGGCGTCCTTGTACGGGTAGACCGGCGGAGACGGTCGCCCCAGCGCGAAGCCGAACTCCTGCAGTATCAGCCGTAAGCCATTCAAGGCATGAAAGACGAAGCCAGCAGCCACCAGGTAGGCCCCCACCTTGAGTACCGGATTGTGCAGTACGGAGATGGTGGACTCCCACATGTCCTCATCTCCGATGCGAAAGAATGTAGTCATGATCAGGTGAATAACACCGAAGAGGAGAAGGCCCAAGCCAGTTACCCGATGCAACACATACAGGTAGCGCTCCATCTGGTACCTGCCTGCCCAAACCCAACCCCGCGGCCCCAGGTTGTTCTGTCGAGGCTGCATTCGCTTCATAGTCAGCTCCTAGTACTTCCTCTCGATCGGCTCCCAGGCGGTAACCTTTACGGGAATGTACTCAATGCGCGGCCCCGTGGGCGTGTAGTGCGCCAGCGTGTGCTTCAGCCAGTTGACGTCATCACGCTGTGGAAAATCGCGCCGTGCATGGGCACCGCGGGACTCTGTGCGGGCAAGCGCACCGGCAACAACGGCTTCGGCCAGGTCGAGAAGATTCTCGATCTCTAGAGCGCTGAGCAAGTCGGTGTTGTACACGCGTCCCCGGTCCTTGACACGGATAGCCGGCACAGCCTGCTTCAACTCCTTCACTTTCTTCAGAGCTGTCTCCAGGCCGGGGCCAGTGCGGTACACTGCCACCTCAGCATCCATCACCTTCTGGAGCTCCCTGCGCACGGCAAAGGCGCTCTCCGTTGCATCTGCCCCAAACCTGCCAAAGACTCGCAACTCCTCTTCTTTCAAAGCAGCTTCCTCCGGCAACGTCGGAAACGCACCCTGCTTCAAGGCACGCCCCGCTGCCTGCTGACCAGCGATCCTACCCCACACCAGGCATTCTGCAGTCGAGTTCGAGCCCAGGCGGTTAGCACCGTGCAGGGAGAGGCAGGCCACCTCCCCGGCCACCCAGATCCCTTCCACCGGTGTGGCTCCATCGATATCAGCGTGCACGCCGCCCATGAAGTAGTGGGCTGCTGGCCGCACCGGGATCGGCTCCTCAACAGGATCGATGAAATTGAACCTCATGGCAACCTCGCGAATCAAGGGCAACCTTTCGTATATCCTGGCAGGGCCAAGGTGCCGGAGGTCAACATGGACGTAATCAAGGCCGTCCGGCCCAGTGAAGCCTCTCCCCTCTTCGATTTCGGTCATCTCGGCCCGGGCTATGATGTCACGCGGGGCCAGCTCCATCTTCGCCGAAGCATATTTCTCCATGAACCGAGAATTCTCGTTATTCAGCAAGTAGCCACCCTCTCCCCGCGCCGCCTCCGTAATCAGGATGCCAGAAGGAACCAGGCCAGTAGGGTGGAACTGCACGAATTCCACATCCTTCACCGGCAACCCCGCTCGGTAGGCCATAGCAATGCCGTCCCCTGTGGCCGTCAGCGAGTACGTGGTGAAGGCGAACATGCGGCAGGCACCGCCCGAAGCAATGATCAGCGCTTTGCCCTGCACCAGGAAGAAGTCTCCATCAGCAAGGCTCCAGACCGTTATCCCCCGGAACACATTGTCCTTTATCAGCACGGAAGCCACATAGCATTCGTCGTACCTGGTGACGTTGGAGTACTTCTGCAAGGTGTCGTAGAGGGTCTGCATTTCAAAGAACCCTGTCTTGTCGGCAGCAAAAACAGCCCGGTTGTAGGTGTGGCCCCCGAAGGGACGCTGGGCGATCCGTCCGTCAGGGCGGCGAGACCATGGTATGCCCCAATGCTCAAGCAGCAGTATCTCCTTCGGGGCCTCCTCAACGAAGCGCATGACCACGTCCTGATCGCAGAGAAAATCGGCTCCCCTGACGGTATCCCAGGCGTGAAGCTCCAGACTGTCCCCCTCGTCCGGCTGCATGACCGCCGCGGTGCCACCCTCTGCACACACCGAGTGTGAGCGCATCAACTGCACCTTTGAGAAGATAGCGACATCAAGATCGGGGTTGCGGGCGGCCTCGATAGCTGCCCGCAGTCCAGCAATTCCTGAACCCAGGACTATCACGTCGTGCTTGATGCTCATATTGTGGCTTCCTTATGTCGAGCACTGTGGCAATTCAGGTTCACTGCCACCGGCATACTGGCTATGTGCGCCGGAAAGACCTCCACGTTCACTGCCAGAGCAGTCACCCTGCCTCCGTAGCCCATCGCTCCGATACCCAGGTTATTTATCCGATCCAGTATCTCTCGCTCGAGTTCGGCCGACTCTGGATCAGGGCTGTGCTCTCCTATCTTGCGCAGCAGTGCTTTCTTGGCCAGCAGCAACGTCCTTTCGGCCGTTCCACCCACTCCCACCCCCACAATCACAGGCGGGCAGGGGTTGCTACCTGCCTCGTTGACTGCGTTGACCACAAAGTCGATAATGCCCTGCCTTCCCCGGGCCGGCGGCATCATACCGAGCCGTGTCATGTTCTCCGCACCACCACCCTTCGGCATGGCTATGATCCTGAGCTTGTCACCGGGCACAATATCCGTGTAGATGATGGCCGGTGTGTTGTCCTTTGTGTTCACCCGAGCAGAGTAGGGCTGTCTCACCATGGACTTCCGCAGATACCCCTTGTCATACGCTTCCCGAACGCCATCATTCACAGCGGTATACAAGTCTCCTCCAGCAATGTGCACCTCTTGCCCCAGCTCCAGGAAGACCACAGCCGCCCCACAGTCCTGACACAGTGGCATCCTCTCACTGGCCGCGATGTCGGCATTGCGCAGTATGACATCCAGCGCCTCACGCGCTGCGGGTGACTCCTCCTTCTCGCGGGCTTGCCTGAGGGCCACTACCACGTCCTCCGGCAAGAAAAAATTGGCCTCTTGAAAGAGGCGCGACACAGTCCTGGCTACCTCGTTTGCATCGATATCTCGCATGGTCGCTCTACTCCTCTGGCGGAATTGATCTCAGGTCGCGACAGCTTGCACCGGACACTTCCCTGCGGAAGCTAGCCTTCCGGCGCAGGCGGGATCAGCCCTGACTTCATCAGCAACTCTGTTATTTCCTTGGCTTCCCTTATCATCTTGTCCGCGCGCTGGGTCAACTCCTGCCGACTCAGCGTCTCACGGGCAACCCCCTGCTCTATGGCTTTCATACCCACCGCCACGGCTTCCCTGACGAAGACCTGCCAGTCGTCCATGGTAGGGATCACATAATCCTCGCTAAGACCATGGTCTTCGGCACAACCGGCCAGCTCATACGCGGCGGCTATGCACATCTCATCAGTAATCGTCCTTGCCTTGACATCGAGGGCCCCGCGAAAGATAGCCGGAAAGCCGATCGAGTTGTTGACCTGGTTCGGGAAATCAGACCTTCCTGTGGCCACGATCCTGGCTCCAGCCTCCTTGGCATCCCAGGGCCATATCTCGGGTATGGGGTTGGCGCAGACAAAGGCAACCGCATCCTTGTTCATGCCCTTGATCCATTCCGGCAGGATGGCATCTGGCCCTGATCTCGATAGCGCCACGCAGACGTCAGCGCCCTTCAGGGCCTCAGCAATGCCACCGCTCCTCTTCTCAGGATTGGTCTTCAGACAGAGGTCCCATTTGTAGGGATTCTGAACCTGCTTCTCTTCCAGATCCGACCTCCCTGCGTGCAGGATGCCCTTGCTGTCGACGAAAATCGTGTTCTCCGGTTTGAAGCCGTCAGCAAAGAGCACTCTCGAAATAGCTATGTTAGCCGCCCCAACCCCGATTATGGTCAGGCTGACTTCTTCTTTCTTCTTGCCCACCACCTTGAGGGCATTGACCAGGCCAGCCAGAGTAACCGCCGCAGTGCCCTGCTGGTCATCATGCCACACCGGGATGTCCATCTCCCGGCGCAACGTATCGAGAATGCGGAAGCACTTGGGGCTGGCAATATCCTCCAGGTTAATCCCACCAAACGACGGCTGAAGCCACTTCACTGCCTTGATTATCTCATCCGCATCCCTGGTATCCAGGCAAATGGCCACCGCGTCCACTCCCCCCAGGTACTTAAACAGAAGCGCCTTGCCCTCCATCACTGGCATACCTGCCTCTGGTCCGATATCGCCCAGCCCCAGCACACGGCTGCCGTCGGATACTACAGCCACGGTGTTCCACTTGTTGGTGTACTCGTACACCTTCTCCTTGTCTGCCTTTATAGCTTTGCAGGGTTCAGCTACGCCGGGTGTGTACCAGATGGCAAAGTCGTCGAGTGAGCGGACAACGCACTTGGGCACGCTCTGCATTTTCCCCTTGTAAAAAGGGTGCAGCCTCATAGCGTTCTCAGCCGGCTTGCGTGCTTTGGCCAGCAGTTCCTCTTTTGTAGTCCTTCGCGACATGTGTCCCCCCTTCATGTCAGTCTGCGGTCTTATGCCTACATCACCGTCACTCCAGTTTGAAGGACACCGCCTGGCCACTATCTTCGGTCAGCAGTGCTCTTAGCTCGACTACCATCTCAGGGGTATCTATCTTCATGGGACACCGCACCTTGCACCTGCCACAGGTGAGACAGGTGTAAGCTACCGCAGCCCCCTTCTCGATATCCCCAGTGAGCAACGCTGCCCAGACAGCCCCGATCCCAGCGAAGTATCGGTCGCCAAAATGCCCTGCCGTCACGGCGAACACCGGGCACTCATAGAGGCATCCCCCACACCTCAGGCAGTAGAGCGCCTGCCGCAACACCGGGTGCTTGGCCAACCTGGTCCTACCGGCGTCCATGAAGATGACGTGGAACTCCGCCGGACCATGCGCCCCGTAGGTGGTTACCTTCTCAATGTCTCCGGTCTTGCTCGGCCCGGACACAAGGCTCACATAGGACGGCACAGTGTAGTTGGCAAACCGCCATGTTACTTCAGCCACCTTGCACGCGTCGCCAAAAGTGGGCACCAGCTTCTCCATACCTACCAGCGCTATGTGCACCGGAGGAGCGCCGGTAGACAGGCGGATGTTGCCCTCATTCTCAATCAGGAACAGCGTTCCTGTATCGGCGGCAACCACGTTGGCACCGCTCATGCCGATATCCGCAGCGAAATACTTCTCCCTGAGCAGTCTCCGTGCAGTAGCCACCAGACTAGATATGTCTGTTGACAAAGTCTGCCCTGTAATCTTCGAGAACAGTTCGGCAACGTCTTCCTTGGGCACGTGAATTGCCGGTGAAGTTATGTGCATCGGCCTGGAGCCGAGCTTCTGAATGATGAACTCGCCCAGGTCCGTCTCATAGACTTCGTTTCCCTGCTTCTCCAGGTGCTCTCTCAGATCGATCTCCTCGGAGGTCATGCTCTTGCCCTTGACGATTAGTTTGCCCTTGCCCACGAGCCCGTCGATGATCTCTAGTGCATCCCTCGGCGTCCTGGCGATGTAGGCCTTCCCTTTGTTCTCCTCTATGGCCTCACACGCCTGCTGGGCGAGTTTCTCCATCTGCCCGATAGCGTTCTCCTTTATCTGCCTGACCTCCTCGGCCATCTGGTACGTGTGAGGAAACTTTTGCAGGGCGCTGCGGATATTCGCCCGGTAGCTCTTGATGGCGCGCGATAGCGCCAGCCCTATCCTCTCGTTGTGGGCCGCGTTCATTATCTGCTTCTTGTAGTCCTTGAAAACCGCCATCTCTGTGTATGTGTCACATGGCCATGGCCACGACCTGGGCTAGATCCAGTACCTGCACGTTGTCCGCCTTGACTTCCTTCAGGCCGGCCTTCAACTGCATGATGCATCCGGGGCACTGAGTGACGATCATCTCAGCCCCGGTACCGGTCAATTCCCTGACCCGGTTCACCGCCAGAATGTGGCTCAGCTCCGGAAAGACCGCTTCGAAACCACCCCCACCCCCGCAGCACGTCGACCATTCCCCACAGGTCCACTCAGGCTCAACAAGCTCGATCCCCTCGATCGACTTCAAGATGCGGCGTGGCTCCTCGATTAACCCCAGGTAGCGGCTCAATTGACACGGGTCGTGATAAACGATCCGCGCTTGCCTGGGAAACCTCAATCTTGCCGAGTCGACCCTCTCCTGGACAACCTCCACAAAATGCCTCACCTCTATGTCATATCCCGGCACGCAGTCTGCCACCAGCTTGCGCAAGGTATATGTACAAGAGGGAACGATGCCGATGACCCTTTTCACTCCGAGTGACTTGAGCTTGTCGTACACACGCCGGGCATTCTCAGCAAACTCCCTTCGCATTCCGGCGTAATGCAGCAGTCCGCCGCAGCATGGCTCATCCTCGGCAAGATATCCCACTTCAACCCCCAGCTTGCTCAGCACCGCCACCGCGTCCACCAGTGGCTGGGCATCAGATGGGCTACTCTTTGACATCACCTTCCGATACACCCCGCCCAGGTCAACACCGATCTTCTTCTGAAGACTGGCAATGCCCATCGGCAACTCGGCACCGATCCTGCTCTTGTCCATGCTCCGAATCAGCGAACTGAGGGCCTCCAGCTCGCCAGCATACTGATACCCACAACCAGCAAAGAATACGGTGCCTGACCGCGTGGGAAGGCTGAGGTCTTTGGCCCACTTCGCCCCGGATGCTTTCGGGGCGCCTATTATATTATTCCTGGTAAGGATGTTGTCGCCAATGTAAGCCAGTCCAGGGGGGATAACGTCCTTCGGCTTCTTACTCACCTTGCCGCACTCTCTTCACTCGCTTGCGCCCGGTCCTAGAAGGGCGCGGCTATGTTTACTTCCGCGCCGACCTGTCTCAGCTCTTGTACCACCTTGTGGTAGATGGGCACCTCTTCCCTGTTCTGCTCATAGAGCTCGAACTCCTTCTCACCGTGAATGAATATCCTGTCCCTGCCAGCAGCTTTCTCCGAGTTCTTGAGTATGTTTATGTACTCGTCCATTAGGCCGCAGAACACAGTCTGGTCGATGAACGCATCTACCCTCATGGCCCCGAAGAAGTGCGAGACCTTGGCGGGTGACTCCTTACTGGGGTAGGTGTTGGGCCCAAACAGGCTGCCGGAGAGTACCCCGCACATTATGTCCACTGCAAGGCACAATCCGTACCCCTTGTGGCCACCCCCCTCCTCGCCCGCACCACCCAGCGGCAACAACCCACCGCCTTTCTTATCAGCCCAGTTGGCCAGCACCCTCGGTATGTCCTGGGTGGCACGCCCCAGCTCGTCTGTCGCCCATGTGAGGGGCATGGTCTTGCCTTCCCGCCCGTAGACCTCAACCTTTCCCCTGGGAACAGTGGACGTCGCCATATCCAGCACAAACGGGCGCTCCTTGCCCGCAGGCACAGCAATCGAAATGGGGTTCGTACCGAGCACAGCATCCTTGCCGTGAGTCGGCACCACAAGCGGAGCCGTATTGGTCAGCGACAGTCCGATGAGCCCGTGCTCCAGCGCCATCATCGAATAATAACCGGCAATCCCGTAGTGGTTCGAGTCACGGACAGCAGCGAAGGCCACATTGTTCTTCAACGCCTTGTCGATAACCATCTGCATGACCCTGTAGCCCGCGACCAGTCCCAACCCATCTCCGGCAGATATGAGCAGCGTATTCGGCGTCTCCTTCACGATCTGCAGCAGGGTGACCGGCTTCATCACACCCGCCTTCAGTCCATCGGTGTACCTCTTCAGCCTCTGGAGTCCGTGTGAGTCCACACCCCTTTGATCTGCAGCGATTAACACATCAGCCGCTATTCGGGCGTCATCCACCGGCACTCCAAACTTGCTGAAAACACTGACGGTGAACTCTCGCAGAGTGTCAACCTTTATTCTGACGTATTCTTCCACTTGCCTTCCCCCGGTAAAACATTATGCAACGGCTGTCGCCACCAAGAACACGGCGGGCTGCTCAGCCAGCATCAAATCCTGAGCAACCTGGCTATGTCGCTGGGCTTGTCAGCCACCGGCACTCCAGCGGCTTCAAGGGCCTCGACCTTGGACTGCGCCGTGCCAACGTTGCCCATGACAATGGCACCGGCATGCCCCATCCGTTTCTCCGGCGGCGCTGACCTCCCGGCAATGTACGCCACCACGGGTTTCGGATACTTCGTCTCAATGATATACTGGGCGGCCAGTTCCTCTGCCTTGCCTCCCACCTCACCGACAAGGACTACCCCCTTCGTCTGCTCGTCTTCACGGAACATATCGAGCAACTTGATGAAGTCCAGCCCGACGACCGGGTCACCCCCGATTCCCACACACGTGCTCTGGCCCAGGCCCGCGTCGGTGATGTGCCAGGCAATCTCGTACGCCAGGGTTCCACTCCTGGAGGCAATACCCACGCAACCGGGCTTGAAAACGTGGCTCGGCATGATGCCCACCTTGGTCCGCTCCGGCACATTTATAATGCCGGGAGTGTTTGGCCCCACGATGATGGTACCCTTCTTCTCGGCCCTGGATATGAACCCAATCGTATCTCTCTGCGGAATCAACTCGGTAATAACCACGACCGTCCTCAGTCCTGCCTCGATCGCTTCGTTGACCGCGCCCGCGGCAAAGCGTGCCGGAACCAGTACGATGGAGGTATTGGCACCGTCCTGGGCAACAGCCTCGGCAACCGTATTGTATACCGGCACACCGTAGACCTCCTGGCCTCCTTTCCCCGGCGTCACTCCCGCAACCACCTTGGTGCCGAAACGCAACATCGCTTCTGCGTGGAACCGTCCCTCGTTCCCTGTTATGCCCTGTACTATTACCCTCGATTGTCCATCGACTATGCTTCTCAAGCTACCCACCTCGCGACTCACAATTTCAGCACTTCCCTGGCCGCTGTCTCCATGTCAGGGTAGATATTCAACCCAGCCCGCCGGAGTATGGCCATCCCCTCCGCCTCGTTTGTCCCCATCAAGCGTACGGCGATCGGCTTCTTCACCGCTGATTCAGCCAGACCCTCTACCAAGCCCTCCGCCACTATGTCACACCTGGTTATTCCGCCCAGGATATTGACCAGCACCGCCCTCACTTCCGGCTTCGCCATCACCAGCAACAGTCCCTTCTTGATGAGCTCTGTCCGTGCCCCACCCCCAATGTCCAGGAAATTGGCAGGCCGGCCCCCAAAATGATGCACCAGGTCCATGGTCGCCATTACCAGGCCTGCCCCATTCCCAATGATCCCTATATCGCCATCCAGTTCTACGTAGGAAAGGCCATCGCGCCTGGCCTCGGCCTCTCTTGGGGTATCCTCCGCCCGATAGGACTTCCTGCCCTCGAACTCCGGGTGTCTGAACAGTGCGTTATCGTCTATTATCATCCTGGCATCAGCCGCCATGAATTCTCCGGTCGCGGTCTTGACGGCGGGATTCAGCTCGACCAGCTCGGCATCGTAATCTAAGGCGGCTTGGTACAGGTTCGCCGCGACTGCGGCGAGCCGACCTATGTCGGCCTCCTCGATCTCACCAAGGCGGTGTAGCATACCTTCAGCCGACCTCTGGCTGAAACCCTGTTCAGGGTCCACCCATTCCCTCAGTATTTTCTCCGGCGTTGCCTGGGCGATTTCCTCGATATCCACCCCACCGCTGGTGGAAAGCAAGACAATGTACCTCCTGGCCTGCCTGTCTATCGTCACAGAGGCATAGAACTGACGGCAGATGTCCAGCTTCTCTTCAACCAGCAGACTGCCCACAGACGCCCCCTTGATGGTACTGCCGATAAGCCTCGAGGCCACCTTTCTCGCCTCGTCCGGGTCGTCAGCAAACAGTATGCCACCTGCCTTCCCCCTCCCAGAGACCAGGACCTGCGACTTGAGAACCACGGGCTTGCCGATTTCTCTGGCCACGGTCTCAACCTCGTCCGGACTGCTGGCCACCCGGCCCCTGGGAGCAGCTATCCCGTAGTTACGCAGGATGTCCTTCGCTTCAAACTCGAATAACTTCAATTCGCTCTAACCCCCGTACTACCCCTGTGGCTCGACCAGCTCTATCAGGGCCTTGGTCCCCTTCGGGTGCAAAAAGGCAATCTTGTTGTTGCCCGCGCCTATCCTCGGCTTCTTGTCGATCAAGGCCACGCCCGCCTGTTCCAGTGTCTGCAAGGCACTCTCAATGTCATTTACCTGAAGGGCCAGGTGATGGAGACCTTCACCCCGGGCCCGAATGTGCTTGGCAATTGGTCCCTCAGGATCGGTTGACTCCAGCAACTCGATCCTAGTATCGCCCACTGGTATGACGGCCACCTTTACCTTCTGGTCTTCCACCATCTCGATCTCTTTCACTCTGAGCCCAAGCGCCTCAATGTAAGGCTTAGCCGCTTCCTCGATACTGTTCACAGCAATGCCAATGTGGTTCACCTTGACTATCACTGCCGCTGCCCTCCTACGCTGTCCTCTATAAACTTGACGATCTCGGCCAGGGGCGTGCCTGGGCCAAAGACCCGCGCCATGCCAACCTCCATCAGCTTCGGTATGTCCTTTTTCGGTATGATCCCTCCGCCGACCACCAGAATATCCTTGCCGCCCTTGTGGCGGATCAAGTCGATCGTCTTGCGGAACAGGGCCATGTGTGCTCCTGAGAGGCAGCTCAGGCCAACCACGTCGACGTCTTCTTGAATAGCCGCATCAGCAATTTGCTCCGGTGTCAAACGCAAGCCGAGGTAGATGACCTCCATGCCAGCATCCCTCAAGCCGCGAGCTATCACCTTGGCCCCACGATCGTGACCGTCCAGACCAGGCTTGGCTATCAAGACCCGAATCTTCTTGTCCATGGACATCCCCTGCATCTATACTATGCTCGGCTCTCTGTACTCGCCGAAAGCCTTCCTCAAAGCGTCGCTTATCTCCCCGACGGTGGCGTAGGCCTTCACCGCGTCGATAACAGCAGGCATGATATTCTCTTCGCTCTTTGCCACCTCAAGCACCCTCTCCAGTGCTTCATCTACTCGCCGGCTGTCCCTTTCATTCTTCAGCTGCCGCAGTCTCTCAATCTGCCTTCTCTCCGTTTCCTCCCCAATCTCGAGGGTCTCCGGCAACTGTTCCTCCGTGGTCGCATACTTGTTGACACCAACAATGATCAGATCACCAGCGTCAACCGCCCTCTGGTAGTCGTAGGCCGAGTTCGCAATCTCCCTCTGGACATAGCCTTTCTCGATTGCCTTCAAGGCACCGCCCATATTGTCAATCTCAGCTATATACTCCATGATCTTGGCTTCGAGCTGATTGGTCAACCACTCCACATAGTAAGAGCCGCCAAGCGGATCCACCGTGTCGGCTACCCCACTTTCTTCAGCAATAATCTGCTGAGTCCTCAGGGCTACTTGCACCGCCTGCTCGCTGGGAAGGGCCAGCGCCTCATCGAAAGAGTTGGTGTGCAGGGACTGGCACCCACCCAACACCGCCGCCAGAGCCTGAAGAGTCACCCTCACTATGTTGTTCAACGGCTGCTGCGCCGTAAGGGTGAAGCCATCGGTCTGGACGTGATATCTCAGCATCATGGACCTCGGACTAGTGGCGCCAAACCTCTCCTTCATGATCCGGGCCCAGCTCCGCCGCAGCGCCCTGAACTTGGCTACCTCTTCCAGGATGTTTGTGTAGGCAGCAAAGAAGAAAGAGAAGCGCGGTGCAAAGGAGTCCACCTCCATCCCGCGGTCGATCATGGCCTGAACATAGGCGATGCCGTTTGCCAGTGTGAAGGCCGCTTCCTGAGCCGCGGTGGCCCCAGCCTCCCTCATGTGGTAGCCACTGATGCTTATCGAGTTCCATTGCGGCATGTTCTCAGCGCAGAAAGCGCACAGGTCGGTCACCAACCGCATAGACGGCTTCGGGCCGAAGATATAGGTGTTCCTGGCTATGTACTCTTTCAACACGTCGTTCTGGACGGTCCCGTTGAGCTTGCTTCTGTCCGCCCCCTGTTTCTCCGCTGCCGCGATGTACATGGCCAGTAGAATTGGCGCCGTGGCGTTTATCGTCATGGAAGTGCTTACATCGGCAAGAGGTATTCCGTCCCAGAGACGCTCCACATCCTGAAGCGAATCGACGGCCACACCACACCTGCCTACCTCCCCGGCGGCCAGCGGGTGATCAGAGTCATAGCCCTCTTGTGTCGGCAGGTGAAAGGCGACACTGAAACCGGTCTGTCCTTGCTGGTAGAGGTATTTGAAGCGCTCGTTGGTCTCCTCAACTGTACCGAACCCGGCATACTGGCGCATGGTCCACAGTCTGCCTCGATAGCCGGTCGGCATTATGTGTCGCGTGAAAGGGTACTCTCCAGGCAGACCCAATGCCTCCTCAGTCGCCCCTTCTGCGTCAGCCGGGCCGTATACCCTCTTGACCACAAGACCATCGACAGTCGTCCTGAACTCCAGTTTCCTCTCGGTCATCTTCTTCTCTGTCATCTCGTCTCCCGCAAATAAGATCAAAGCTACCAGCTATTGACTGGTAGCTTTTCACTGTCCGGCAGAACTGCTATCCAGAATGACTCAGTCTCTTTTCTTCTGTTTGCTGCCCTGACAAACTCCGGTCTTTGCTCAGGGCTTGTATCGAGAATCGCTGCCTTTGCAGGGCCACCAGCCAGGATTCTGCCCCTCACGAGACCGGACATCAACTGAAGTCTCCCTGGTTTGGCCGAAGGCGTAGCAACTATGTGAGCGATGCCCCCCTTCAGAAGCAAAGTTTAGCATTTACCAAGCGTCAATGTCAATTTCGGCCACAGACGCATCGTTCGGGAAACTGCCTGGACCCCTCCTGTGTATCTCTTGCACCGGGGCGCTCGGCAGTATAGGGGTCCGGCCCCAGATCAGCAACTTCGCATCGTGGACTACGATACATGCCGTCAGGCTCAGAAAGAACCCGTCATCAGCAAGATCACACCCTTCGGCAGAAGTCGGCAAGGTCTCTAACCACCGACTCTCCCGTTTCTACGCCTCTCCTGTCCAGGTAGAACGCTCTTATGCCAAGTTGCCCGGGCACGACGAAATCGAAATACCGGTGATCGCCCACGTGCACCATTTCTTCTGGCTGGACGCCAAGCGCACGGCAGACCTCCAGATAGACGTCGGGCGTCTTCTTCACCATGCCGAAGTCGGAGGTGGAGGAAAACACGCGAGTGAAGTACCCCTTGAGACCAGCCGCGCCGAGCTCCACGTCGATGAACTCTCTGGTAGCATTCGAAGTCACTATAAGCTGATACCCTTCTGTCAGCTTCTCTAGAGCCTCAATTGCGTCAGGGAAAGGGCCTGCCTCACGCCTGAAGCCCTCCAGAAGCTCCCTCCACCCATCCCCCAACCCAAAG
>QMOF01000037.1 GCA_003650185.1 Chloroflexota bacterium
ACAGTGGTCTATGTTGTTCGTCCCTATCACCGCCCGGGTAAACTTCTGAATAACATAGTTCTCTTCATTGGTGCACTTCGCCGAAGATACCATGGCAAACTCAGAAGGGCTGTACTTCCTTAGCATATCCGCTACCAGCTCCAGTGCCTCCGTCCAGGTGACCTCGGTGAAGTCTCCATCACTCCTGACCAGGGGAGAAGCAAGGCGAGCCGGGTGATGTACGAAGTCGGGGATGCCGAAGCGGCCTTTGACACACGCCTGATTTCGATTGGGTGCCCGATCAAGACTTGGCGTAACATTAGTGATCCTGCCGCCTGTGACCTCCAAGTCCAACTGGCAGCCTACCCCGCAGTAGGGGCAGGTTGAGGTCACCGTGCGGTCGGGTGCCTTACCCCACTTGGCGGTGCGCTCCACCAGGGCACCGGTGGGGCAAACGTCAACACACGCACCGCAGAACTGGCACCCCACGTCTCGAAGCGGCAGACCCAAGGCTGTGCCCACCATCACCCCGTCCGCCCGGCGGGTGATGTCGATCGCCCCCACTCCCCGCACCTCATGGCAGACGGCGACACACCGTCCGCACAGGATGCACAGGTTATAGTCGCGGTCAAAGAAGGGGCTGTCCTTCTCAACAGGCAGGTTTCGGTAGGAATAGGGTATGGTCAACTCTTCAAAGCCCAGATAGTCGACTATCTTCTGCAACTCGCACTGCCCGTTGCGGGGGCAGGTGACGCAGCGCTCGCTTACACCGGCATTGCGCAGACAGACGTCCAGCGGTCCGCAGCGCTCCCTCCGGTGGCAACCGAAGCAGGCGTGCGGATGCTCGCTCAAGATCAGTTCCAGGATATTGCGCCTCAACTGCTGGAGCTGCGGAGTGTCCGTCGAGACCACCATCCCCTGGCTGACCGGCGTGGTGCATGCCGTAGGAAAGCCTGCCACGCCCTCCACCTCCACCACACACAACCGGCAGGCCCCTTGTGGGGGCAGGTGGGGATAATAGCAAAGCGTGGGAATCCAGATACCAGCCTGCTGGGCTGCTTCGAGGATGGTGCGCCCCTCACCAGTACGGACTTCCTGGCCATCTATGGTCAGCGTGACGCTGACCTGCTCATCCCTGTCTAGCTCTGCAATGCGCTCCAATTTATTCCTGCCCCGGCTGCTTCCTTCACCTCAGCCGCGCCGGCGCGGGTCCACCAGAAACGCCCATGAGGCACACCCCTGCCGGGCATCGTTTCTCATTGATATGCGCCTCGTATTCGTCCCGGAAGTAGAGCATGGTAGTAAGCACCGGGTTCGGCGCATTCTGACCCAACGGGCACAGCGATCCATCTCTCACTGTTTGCGCCAGCTTTTGCAACTGCCCGATGTCATCCGGTTTACCCTGGCCTCTGGTTATGCCTTCCAGGACACGGAGCATGTGCGTTGTGCCTACCCGGCACGGTACGCATTTGCCACATGACTCGCTCTGAGTGAAGGCAAGCAGGTTACGGGCCAGATCCAGCGTGCAGGTTTCCTCGTCCAGGACGATGATGCTTGAGCCGAGCATCGCGCCAGCCGCCGCCATGGCCTCATAGTCAATAGGGGTGTTGAGAAAGTCCGATGGCAGACACCCTCCGAGCGGTCCACCTACGTGGACTGCCTTGAAGCGTTTGCCGTTCGCTATGCCACCGCCGATTCCGTAGACCACCTCGGACAGGATCGTCCCCAGCCGTACCTCGATTGGCCCGATGCGGTTGACCTTGCCCGCCAGCGAGAAGACCTTGGTTCCCTTGCTCGCCTCTGTGCCGTAGCGGCGGAACCACCCGGAGCCCCGCTGCAGGATGACTGCCACATTGGTCCAGGTCTCCGCGTTGTTGACCACCGTGGGCCTGCCCCATAAACCCGAGACTGCTGGCCCGGGAGGGTAACCTTTGGGCATGGCCCTCCTGCCCTCCAGGCGAGCTATGAGGGCGGTGTCATCCAGGCAGACCAGGCCCCCTGCCCCCTCCACGACCCGGACATCAAATCCAAAACCGGAGCCAAATATGTCCCGCCCAAGAAGCCCTCTCTCTTCCATCTGCTGTACCGCAACCCTCAGCCGCTGAACAGCCAAAGCCTGGTCCGAGCGGCAATATATATATCCTTCGCTCGCCCCGACAGCATAGGCGCCAATTAGCATACCCTCGACGACCGAGTGGGGATCGCTTTCCAGAAGGGTCCTGTTCACAAATGAGCCAGGGTCACCTTCGTCCGCATTGCAGATGACGTACTTTTTCTCCCCCGGTGCAGCCCGGCAGGCCTCCAACTTCTCCGCGGTAGGAAAGCCAAGCCCTTCCCTCCCCCTCAGACGCGCCCTGGCTACCTCATCGACAACCTCTTCGGGCATGAGCGTCAACGCTCTGGCAAAACCGCTGTAACCGAAGTTGGCCAGATAGTGCTGCATATTCTCCGGGTCTATGATGCCGCAATTGCGCAGCACCACACGCGACTGCGGTCTGAGCATAGGGATATCGAACAGTTCCGGTGCTCCCGCCGGATGGCCGTTGCCGCGTATCATCCCAAGGGCCAGATCGAGACATGGATCGCCGTTGATCACGTGGTCCCACACGATCCTGGGCACCATCTCCGCGGTCACGTTTCCGTAGGAAACGCCCGGTTGGCCCGGCATGGTGACGTCAACGATGGGTTCAGCATAGCACAGCCCAATGCAGCCAACCCGACTCACCACAGCCTCGATCCCCCGCCTGGCCAGCTCGCTCTCGATAGCCGCCAGCACCGCCTCCGCCCCAGCGGCCACCCCACAGCTTGCTGCGCCCACTCGGATGATGGGCACCTTGCCGTACTTCAGAGCTTCCCACTCCAGTACGGCCTGACCGCGCATCTCTTCAAAAGTCATGAGTGCTTCGTGCCATGCTCAGCCGCGGGCCCCCGTCATCCCTCCGCTCTCGGCCGAACAACAGGAGGCACACCTCATTAGCTTACTCGACTGCTCCCCCCGGCAGGAATGAGACAGGATTTCCCCTCGCCGGAGACTCCCCATTGACCTCCCTCACGTGGGTACCTGGCAAAGGCACCGGGCAGGGAACAGTCCTTTGCGAGTGACACCCACCTGCAACCGAAGTGATTGCCTGCTGCCCTTTCCTTCTCCGGGGCAACCCAGCACGCCCCTTCAAGCTCTTCCTGCAAATAGCTCCCTCAGCTCCCCGCCCACCGTATTTTACCATCCATTCCAGCACTGCTCAACTTTACTCAGGTCATCCTCGGCCAGCCGACGGCTCCGTCAGGTCAGGGACCTGACAGGCACCCAAACTTTGTTCAGGTCAGCCCCTGGCCGGCCCAATAGTCTTGTCGTGTCACCGGTTGGTTTCCAGGGGCGCCAGCCCATCGGCGGGCCCAGTCCACCTGCGGCTTTCGACAGCGCGCGTTTGAAACACGCGGATTGCCCGGGCTTTCTACCCCCATTGCGCTGCGCTCCACCGGCCTTGGGCCGTCCCGTGGTCGAGGTGAAGGATAACCCCCAGCGCTCGCATTGCACCGACTGGGTGTTGACCCTTACCCAGGGCCCGATGAATTTGCCACCGAATTTGTACGGTGCTATAATACCTCTGAATGGCACGGGAAGGGACTATCCCCAGCCGCCTCAGAAGTCGGTGGGGGGGAGAAGCTGTAGGGTGTTTTGTCACTCGCTCTCGGAATGCCAGAATTCGTGGGCGCACGGGCTTTCCAATCCCCCGATCTTGGAGCAGACGTTAGATGAGTGACAACCCCATGAACTACTTGACTTCCAGCACGTGTGACCTCGTATCCGGGAGAATCAGGTAGGCTTGTGCTCGGTCTGGTATGCCCGTGCCCTTCAGTCATATAGCTGAAGGAGGGACGCTGTGATCTTGATCGGCGAGAGCATCCACATCATATCCAAGGGTGTGTCCGCAGCGGTCAAGGAAAGAAACAAGAAGCCAATCCAGGACCTTGCAGTAGCCCAGACAGAGGCTGGCGCCCATTACTTGGACCTTAACATGGGCCCGGCCAGAAAAAACCCCGAGGAGACCGCGGAGTGGCTGGTAAAGACAGTCCAGGAAGTCACTGATTTACCCCTGTCAATAGATACGCTTAACCCGGTGGCCATGGAGGCAGGGCTAAAGGCCTGCACCAAGGCCAGGCCGCTCCTCAACTCGGCCTCAGGTCGCACCGACAGCAAAGAGGAGATGCTGCCGCTGGCCAAGAAGTACAACACTGATGTGGTGATTTCGGTGCTCACCGATCGGGGTTGCCCGCCCGACGTGGACTCCAGAGTAGAAAGCATCATGGATACCGTAGCCTACGCAAACGAACTTGGTATCCCCAACGAGGACATATGGGTTGACCCGATTCTGCTGCCTGTTAGCGCCGACCAGAAGCAAGTCCTTGAGGCGCTGGAGTTCGCCAAGATCCTCAGCGACATCCTGCCCGGGATCAAGTCGACCATTGGCCTGTCCAACCTCTCCAATGGGACTCCGGAGGAACTGCGGGGAATCCTCAACCGGACCTACATGACGATGCTCGGAAGGTACGGCTTCTACTCAGCCATAGCCGATGTCCTAGACCAGGAACTGGTCAGGTTGAACAGGGGTGATCTGCCCCAGATTGTGGACGTCATCCACCGGGCGATGGATGAAGAGGACCTCGACATTTCGTCCCTGTCGCAACAGGAGAGGGAGTACGTCAAGACAGTCAGTACACTGCTGGGCAGGACGCTGTATTCCCATTCCTGGCTGGAAGACTAGGAGGCGCGCGAAAGGAGACACGCAGAATGGACTACAAGGCACCGGTCGAGTCGTATTCCGGAAGTGTGCGAGAGGTGACTATCGGGCAGGGCTCAAAGGCGGTCAAGATTGGCGGAGAGAGCAAGCTGGCCTACAACTTCTTCGATGAGGGCTCGATCCCCAACCCGCCGAGGTTTGCCCTGGAGGTACGTGACACTGAGCCGGACAACTGGGCGCCGTGGGTACTGGAGCCGTACAAGGATGTTGTGTCTGACCCGGTGAAATGGGCCCAGAAATGCGTAGAGTATGGCGCGGAGATGGTCTGTCTCAGGCTGGCAAGCACCGACCCTGTCGGGAAGGATGCTTCGCCGAAGGAAGCAGCGGAAGCGGTCAAGAAAGTGGCTGACGCAGTCTCTGTGCCTCTGATCGTCTACGGTTCGGGCGACGACAAGAAGGACGCCGAGGTGCTGCCAGAGGTGGCAGCGACCTGCTCTGGACAGAACCTGCTTCTAGGCCCTGCCCTCAAGGAGAACTACGAAGTGATAGCCAAGGCGGCCCAGGAGCACGGGCACACGGTGATTGCCCAGACTCCGCTGGACATCAATCTGATGAAAGAGCTGAATATAAAGCTGAGCAAGACCTTCCCGCCCGAGCGTGTAGTCATCGATCCACTGAGCTCCGGGCTGGGTTATGGCATGGAGTACAGCTTCACCATCATGGAGAGGACAAAGCATACGGGGGTGATGTTCAAAGACGCCATGACCCAGATGCCGATAATCGCTGACTTGGCGGAGGAGTGCTGGAAGACGAAAGAGGCGAAGGCGAGCAAGGAGCAGGGAATACTGTGGGAGTCTATGACCGCTCTCTCCCTCTTGCTGGCGGGGGCGAACATCGTCGTCTTGCGGCATCCCGAGACTCTGGGTCTGGTACGAGAAATTCTTAAGCAGGAGTGATATGAACCATGGCCAAGGTAGTTGAAACAAAAGAGACCAAGAAGCGTCAGGAGGTCAACAGGATCATAAGGGCGGAGGACCAGTGGGAACCGATCGGTGCTACCCCCATGCCTGAGATAACCGATCTCAGGAACTGGGACATGCGGCTTCTGAAGACCTACAAGCCGTGGTATGCACCCTTCTGCGACCTCTGCTGTTTCTGCACATACGGTAAGTGCGACCTGACCGAGTGCAGGCGGGGCGCCTGTGGCATTGACATATCAGGTCAGCAGGGCAGGATCATCCTTCTGGCCTGCTGCATGGGCATGTCCGCCCACGGCGGTCATGCCAGGCATATCATTGACTACCTGATCGAGAAGTATGGCGAAGATCTCAAAATCGACCTGGGTGACAGCGTCGCCGTGGAGGCACCACACATCAGGACGGTGCTGGGGCTCAAACCGGAAACGCTGGCCGACCTGAGGACGGCCATTGAGTACGTGGAGCGGGAGCTGGTCCACCTCATCTCGTCGCTTCACACGGGCCAAGAGGGCAGCTACATGGACTACGAGTCCAAGGCCCTGCATGCCAGCATGCTGGACCACGTGGCCATGGAGGCTGCCGATATCGCCCAGATCGTCGGGTTCAAGTTCCCGACCTCGGTAGCAGACACGCCGTTGGTCGACGCTGGGCTCGCCTCGCTGGACTCCTCCAAGCCGATCGTCCTTGTGGTGGGCCACAATCCCGCCTCTTCGACAAACATTATCGACTACCTCCGGGAGAACGACCTGTACGACAAGGTGGAGATCGGCGGTATTTGCTGCACCGCTCTGGAGACAACCAGGTACTCCGACAGGGCAAAGATAGTCGGCCCGCTTTCCAGGCAGCTCTACTACGTCAGGACAGGGATGGCCGACGTCATAATGACGGACGAGCAGTGCATCAGAACGGACATAGCCGAGGAAGCGAAGAAGGTCGGCTCGGCCCTCATCGCCACCTCGGACAAGGCCTGCTACGGGCTGGAAGATGCCAGCGAGAGAGATGTGGATGAGATCGTGAAGGAGATGGTCGAGGAGGGCAAGCAGTTCCTCATCCTGGACCATGAGAAGGCCGGAGAGGTGGCGGTCAAGGTCGCCTTGAAGCTTGCTCCAAAGCGCAAGAAGGAGCTCATCAGCGAGGCGGAGGCACAGGAGCTGGCCAAGGCTTGCCGTGAATGCGAGATGTGCGAAAGGGTCTGCCCCAACCTGTTCTCCATCGGCCACGGCATAAGGCAGGTAGCCGAGGGGAACTTTGAGCCCATACGGGAGATTTTCAGCCAGTGCATTGGCTGCGGCAAGTGCGAGGAGGAATGCCCACGCAACGTGCCAATCTTCAAGATCATGCAGGTGGCAGCCAGCAAGGAAACCTTCAAGGTGAGGGCAGGCCGCGGTCCCATAATGGACACGGAGATAAGGAACGTCGGTGCGCCTATCGTGCTGGGCACCATCCCCGGCGTGATAGCCTTCGTCGGCTGCTCCAACTACCCGGACATAGACGACGTGGCGGAGATGGTTGAGGAGTTTGCCAGGAGAAAGTACATCGTCGTCCTCACCGGTTGCGCGGCCATGGTGGCCGGGATGAAAAAAGATGAGAACGGGCTGACAGTATACGAGAAGTACCCTCCTAGCTTCGATGCAGGAGGCGTGGTGAATGTGGGTTCCTGTGTGTCCAACGCCCATATCACAGGAGCGGCCATGAAGATCGCCAACATCTTCGCCACCCTACCCCTGAGAGGCAACTACGAGGTCATCGCCGACTACATTCTCAACCGCGTGGGGGCTGTCGGTGTGGCCTGGGGCGCCATGTCGCAGAAAGCGGCCAGCATCGGCACCGGCTGCAACAGGGTGGGAATACCGGTAGTGCTGGGCCCCCATTCCTCCAAGTACAGAAGACTTTACCTCAGCAAGAAGGGCGAGGATGATTGGACGGTGATGGACGGGAGGAAGGCAGAGCTGGTAGATACCGGAGAGCCTTCCCCTGAACACCTGGCCTATGTCACCGAGTCGAAAGAGAAGGCAATGGTGCTGATTGCCAAGCTGTGCATTAGGAAGAACGATACGCCGCAGGGGCGAGCGGTCAAGCTCAACCACTACATCTCCCTGTACAAGAAGTACATGGGGGGCGGCCTTCCAGAAGACCTCGATCTTTACGTCAGAACCGACAAAGACCTTCCCATCGTGTACAAGAGGGAGGCCATGGCCTATCTGAAGGAGGTCGGCTGGAAACCGAAGCCTGTTCTGAGCTTGCCCACCCTCATAGGCACATACCCCAGCAAAGTGTCTCTGGAGGCAGTGATACACTAGGAGTGGAATGTGTAGGGGGTAAAGCCGCTTTTCCTGCAGCAGTGTGATTAACTAATAGAGGAGGAACAAGATGGTCCTGCCACTTCATCGAGTGAACGTCCTGACAGGGATCAAGTCGGCCAAAGTGCTGGAAGACCCCGCAGAGTACGCCGGGTGGATCCGTAGGGCAAAGAGACCTCTCCTGGTACTGGGCCCGAAGCTGGCAGAGATATCCCTGAACGGGAAGTCCCTGCTGGAGTACGCCCTTGAGATTGCCAAAGCGGCCAACATCCCAACGTGCGCCACGGCGCACATCAAAGGGAAGATGGCCGAGCTGGGAGCGACTCCAGACTGCCAGTACGATCTGGTGGAGATAGCAAACCGCCTGAATGACCCTGAGTGGCAGGGAGTCAGAAAAGAGGGGAATCACGACCTGGTGATCCTTTTCGGGATGAGAACGGACATGGGCAACCAGGCGCTCTCCAATCTGAAGCATTTTGCCCCGCACCTCAAGACAATGACGCTGTGCAAGTATGTCTATCCGCATGCAGATTACTCCCTTCCAAATTTCCGTAAGGATGAGCAGTGGAAGGGGTTTCTGGAAAACCTGATCACTAGCTTGAAGGAGGAGAAGTAGGCATGGACTTTCACGTTGACATAGGGCCGCAGTACGAAGGCGAGACCGTACGAAAAGACGACATGCATGTCGAGTTCGGCGGGCCGAAGGTGTCAGCCAAGTTCGAGCTGGTAACGCTGAAGAGCCCGGACGAGGTCGAGCATGAGAAGGTGGAGGTCATCGGCCCCGACATCAAGGACATGGAAGAGGGCAGCAGCCATCCCCTGGCCATCCTGATCGATATTGCCGGCGAGGAGCTCGAGAAGGACATGGAGCCGGTGATCGAAAGACGGATGCACATGTACTGCAACTACATAGAGGGCTTCTACCATATGAACCAGAGGAACGACATCTGGATCAGGCTGAACAAGAGCTCTTTCAAGAAAGGGCTTGACTCCTTCAAGGAGATAGGGGAGATCCTGATCTTCCTGTACACCTCGGAGTTGTACGTCATCGAGAAGATATCGATCACCTTTGTCACAGACCCAGACAAGGTGAGCGAGTTGCTGCCCGAAGCCCTGAAGGTTTATGAAGCCAGGGACGAGAGGCTAAGAGGGCTAAAGGAAGACGACGTGGACGTGTTCTACGGCTGTGTCCTGTGTCAAAGCTTTGCCCCAACCCACTGCTGCGTCATTACACCGGAGAGGATCGCTAACTGCGGGGCCATCAACTGGTTCGATGGCAGGGCTGCCCACAAGCTGGACCCGGAGGGACCGATATTTGAGGTAGAGAAAGGCGAGCTGATAGACCCGGTCAGAGGGGAGTACACCGGTCTAAACCAGGTGGTGGCGGAAAGGTCCCTGGGAACATATGACCGGGTGTACCTCCACAGTGCCTTCGAGCATCCCCACACCTCCTGCGGCTGCTTCCAGGCCATTCTGTTCTACATCCCAGAAGTGGACGCCTTCGGCATAGTCCACAGGGACTTCGTCGGCCCAACGGTCATCGGAGAGACCTTCTCCCGCATGGCCGGGGTGACCTCCGGTGGCAGGCAGGTGGAGGGTTCCTGCGGCATGGCCCTGGAGCTCATTCGGTCCCCGAAGTTCTTCCAGGCCGACGGCGGTCTCCGAAGGGTGGCCTGGATGCCCAAGGAGATCAAGGAGAGATACAAGGATGCCATCCCCGAGGACCTCTACGACAAGATAGCCACCGAAGAGGATGTCAGCACGGCGGATGAGCTCGCAGCGTATATGGAAAAGGTGGGGCATCCCTGGATACTGGGCGAGGTGGAGTTGCCCACATAGCCCGCCACATAGCACATAGAGGAGGTTTGTTATGGCCGTAAAAGGGACCGATATCGTCAAGAAGCTCCCGGAGTCAGGTAAGAAAAACTGCAAGGAGTGTGGCTTCCCTACCTGTTTCGCCTTTGCCATGAAACTCGCCTCCGGTGGGGCGACCCTCGACAAGTGCCCCTACCTGGCACCGAACGTGAAGGAGGAGCTCGAGGACGCGCTGGCGCCGGCCATCAAGCTGGTGACCATAGGTCCCGACGGCAACGCCCTTCAGGTGGGCAACGAGGAGGTCATCTACCGACACGAAAAGACCTACTTCCACCCCACCGGGGTGGCGCTGCTCATTTCGGACAAAGAGGACGACGCCAAGGTGGACCAGAAGATAGCCAAGATCAAGGACCTCCAGTTCGATGTGGTGGGCCTGACGCTCAAGGCTGACCTTCTAGCCCTCCAGTATGAGTCGGGAGACAAGGCCAAGTTCGAGGCCCTGGTCAAGAAAGTATGCCAGAATTGGGACGGCGGGCTGGTCATAATCAGCGATGACCTGGACGTCCTCTTCTCAGCAAGAGATATATGCGCCGACAGGAAACCCCTGCTGTACCCGATCACCAAAGACAACATCGAAAAGGCAATCCCCAGGATCAAGGAGCGCCCCACTCCATTGGGCGTCAGGGCTTCCAGCGTGGAGGAGCTGGTCCCTCTGACCACCAGGTTGAAGGAAGAGAAGCTGGACGAACTGGTCCTAGACCCCGGCTCCAGCAACCTGATGGAGGTAATCAGGGACCAGACCTTCATTCGCCGGTCGGCCATCAAGCAGAGCTTCAGGCCGCTTGGCTATCCCACCATCGGCTTCCCGTGCTACATTGCCAAGGACGGCCTGAAGGAGGTGCTCACTGCCGCCGCAATGGTGATTAAGTACACCTCCATCGTCGTCCTGTCCGACTTTGAGGAGTACACGCTGCGTCCGCTGCTGACATTGCGTCTCAATATCTATACAGATCCGCGCATGCCGCTGTCAGTGGAAGAGAAGCTGTACGAGGTCGGCGAGCCTGACAAGAATGCCCCCGTCCTCATCACCACCAACTGGGCCCTTACCTACTTCATTGTTTCTGCGGAGGTGGAATCAAGCAAAGTCCCCAGCTTCCTGCTGGTGAAGGACGCGGAGGGCCTCGGGGTACTCACTGCCTGGGCCGCCGGCAAGTTCACTGGTGACTCCATAGCCCCCTTCGTGAAGAGGTCCGGGGTAGAGGACAAGACCAACACCAGGACACTGGTGATACCGGGCAAGGTGGCCCGGATCAAAGGCGAGCTTGAAGACGCCCTGCCTGGATGGGAGATCGTGGTTGGCCCCAGAGAAGCCAGCGAAATCCCTGGTTTCCTGCCGGGCTTTGCCGCCAAGCTCAAGAGTTAGGTTCACATGGCTACCACCATTGTCGTCGCCGGTAAGGGCGGGACCGGCAAAACGACGGTTTCAAGCCTTCTGGTACAACTCCTTTCCCAGAAAGGAGTTGTACTGGCTATTGACGCGGACCCCGCTACAAACCTCCATCAGGCCCTCGGCGTGCCTCTCGACCAGACAATCGGGGCCATACGAGAGGAGATGACTGAGGCGGTGATGAGGGGCGCTATCAGCCCGGCAGTCTCCAAGCAGGAGTACCTCGACTCCAGGATAATGGCGGCCCTGGTTGAAGCCAAGAGGTTCGACCTGCTGGCCATGGGACGCCCTGAAGGGCCGGGATGCTACTGTGCGGCCAACCACATGCTGCGCCTCTCCATCGATCGCTTTGGGCACAACTACGACTACGTTGTCATTGACAGCGAGGCAGGGATGGAGCACATCAGCCGCCAGACCACCAGAGATGTAGACATACTGCTCATCGTGTCAGACGTCACCCAGCGCGGCATCTACACGGCAGCCGAAATAAAGAGGCTGATCGGCGAGATGCGGACCAGGGTGGGCAAGATATGCCTGGTGGTGAACCGCTCAACCAACGGGCTGCCTCCCGAGATTGAGAAGGCGATTGAAAGCCACGGTTTCGAGCTGGTGGCCAGGATACCCCGGGACGAGCAACTGAGCATCATGGATGTGAAAGGACTCCCGGTAACAGACCTGCCTGAGGATTCCGTCCTGCGGACTGCAATGAGAGAGCTCATGGGCAAGGTCGGGCTCTAGGAGGAGGGATGGGCAAGGGCTTGAAGCACCAGAAGCTGTTGAGTCTGAAGGAGATCGAGGGGCCGGTGGCCACCCACGATGGGTTCCTCAAGCATGAGTTGGCCAGAAGAAAAGAGGCCCTGGAGCTGGTGGATGATGCCGCCAGACTGGCTGAGTATATAGGCGGTCGGCTCGAGCCGATCGGCAGAGGTGAGTCCTGGTCCATAGCCAAGGAGGTCTTCCCGGGGATAGAGATCCTGTTCGTGTTTCAGCATGGGGATGACGAGTTCCCGGCTAACCTCAGAGTCCTCTTCTTCGGTGACAGAATAGAGAACACCAGGGGCGAGGACCTGGCCGACCTGGCGGTCGCCTGCGTCAACCACATGCTCCGCTACGTAAGGGAGACAGTGCAGGAGCCGCCGCAGATTTGCCTGATAGTATGAAGACACTCAGCTCCAAGGAGCTCGTAGACGAAGTAAAGCCTATCCTGGAGCGATTCAGGCCAGAGAGAGCTGCCCTGATCCCCATCTTGCAGCAGGTGCAGGCGAAGCTAGGCTATCTGCCGCGGGAGGCCATGCTGGAAACGGCCCATTTCCTGGATATCCCGGCCAGTACCATTTACGGCGTGGCCACCTTCTTCAACGAGTTTCGCTTCGTCCCGCTGGGAAGAAGGCCGGTCAAGGTGTGCATGGGAACAGCTTGCCACATGCGCGGCGGCGAACTTGTCATGGAGGCCCTGGAGAGAGAGCTGGAGATCAAGGTTGGCGAGGTGACCCCCGACGGA
The DNA here is from genome assembly GCA_003650185.1 of Chloroflexota bacterium. GTDB lineage: Bacteria > Chloroflexota > Dehalococcoidia > UBA2247 > RBG-13-53-26 > B9-G15. The sequence goes on from QMOF01000037.1 coordinate 12,759, forward strand.
GAGTACAGCCTGGACAGGGTGGCCTGCATCGGCTGCTGTGTCATGGCCCCGGTGGTGGTGATCGGGGAGGAGATACATCCCCGGATGACGCCGTTCAAGGTGGAAGAGATGCTGGCGATCACCAGGCAGGACAACACCCAGGCAGGGCCTCCGGAGTGAACCAGGAACCGCGGCACTGATGACATTCGACGAAATCCAGCAGCAAGCCCTCTCTGAGTGGGAGACGCTCCAGCAGAAGACCCGCATTCTGGTGGGCACGGCCACCTGCGGCAGGGCGGCTGGGGCCCTCGGTGTTGTGGAGGCTTTTGAGAAAGAGCTGAGCAGGCAGCAGGCTGATGCCACCGTGATAAAGGTCGGCTGCCTTGGACTCTGCTACGCAGAGCCCCTCGTCGTCATCATGAAGCCGGAAGAGTTCAGCGTTTGCTACGGGAATGTTACTCCTGACCTGGTCCCCAGGCTGGTTGAGGGCTATATCCTGGATGATGATCCCTGCCTTGAGCTTGCATTGGGGACTTTCGAGATAGGCGAAGACGGTGCTCCTTTTATCCCCGAGCTCCCCAGGTTCGAGCTGGAACGTCGCCTGATCCTGCGCCGCTGCGGCTACATAGACCCCGAAGACATAAACCAGTACATCGCCACTGGTGGCTACAGTAGCCTGCGCAAGGC
>QMOF01000038.1 GCA_003650185.1 Chloroflexota bacterium
AGGAACTACGGCGATACTTCTCTTTCAGTCTATCGACAGGAGGTCAGGAATTGAGGATAGCGCTTTACCCCGGAAGCTTTGACCCCGTTACCAGAGGACACGTAGATATAGCTCAAAGGGCAGCCGCCCTTTTTGACCAGTTGGTACTTGGTGTTTTCGATACTCCGGCCAAGAACCTCCTGTTCACAACAGAGGAGAGAGTCGACCTGGTAAAGCAGGCAGTATCCCACCTGCCGAACGTGACGGTGAGAGCTTACAGTTGCCTCACCGTGGAATTTGTCAAGGAGATAGGTGCTAAGTTCATCGTGCGAGGCCTGCGTATGGGATCGGATTTTGAGCGGGAATTCGATATGGCCCTGATGAACCAGAGACTGGACCCGCAAATCGACACCGTTTGCCTCATGTCCAATGCGGAGTACCAGTTCATCAGTTCAAGCTTGCTCAAAGAGGTAGCAGAGGGGGGTGGCAACGTCAACGTTTTCGTCCCCGAATGCGTTGCGGTTGCGTTGAAGAAGAAGCTCTTCCGGCCAGCCAAGACATCATAAGGAGGTGTGTTGTAGATGGCATATAAGATCACCGATGACTGCATTAGCTGCGGTGCCTGCGAGGCAGACTGCAAGAACGACGCAATCAAAGAGGGAGAGACAATCTACGTGATTGACCCCGACAAGTGCACTGAGTGCGTCGGCTGGTATGAATCACCCAGGTGCGCCGAAACTTGCCCGGTGGACGCCTGCATCCCTGACCCTGATCACAAGGAATCGCGGGAGCAACTCCTTCAGAAATGGCAGCGACTCCACCCGGGCAAGACGCCGGAGGCCACCTAGAGACCTCAGCAGGTTATGTGGACTATGGCTCCTACCCTCTTGCCCTGATCCACTAGCTGATTGAACCTGGCCGCTGCTTCGCGTGAGGGTAGGAGCAGCAACTCGAGACCAGAATCTCGAGCATAGTCTCTTGTTTTGTAAGACAAGCGGGCTCTGGAGAAGGCGCCTAACCCGACTATCGCGGTTTCAGCTTCCTTGAGCTCCTCGATCTCTTCCTTGCTGATAGAGTGAGCGCCCAACAGTCATAGTCCTCCCTTCCTCTCCTCCACCCTACCATTCGGGTAAATGACGATATCGCGGTGGTACCTCCTACCGCCAACGGCGATGGCACCAAACCTGAAGCTATGTATCTTTGGGGTCATTCAGCCCCGGAGACTGTGCTACTCGAAGAACTCAGTCACCACATCGAACCTGCCTGGTAGCAGGCCAAGGATAAGGCGGAACTTGTCTATGAGAAAGGCGGCCAAGCTCGACTCGCGAATTGCGTCAGCAGCATACGATAACTTCCCGGCCGCTATCGCCCCAGCTATGGGCACTTCGGCGGCTTCAGCCTCCCACTGCAGTACTATAGTGAACACAGCGCTCACCAGCAGAGCGCCCACCGCCAGTCCCAGCACCGCACCGCCAAGCGAGTCCAGCCACCCCATGAGCATCACCTTGAGGAACATCTTCACTATACTACCCACGAGATTGGCTATCACCATTACAATGAGCACAATGACGACGAAGGAAACAATAGAGGCCCATTCAGCGCCGCCAGGAGAGAGCTTGTCAGCCAGCCCGTCCGAGTAGTGCCCGGCAATGGTCAAACCAACGAAGAGTCCCACGACGGTGAAGACTGTCCGAACAAGACCCTGCTTCAGTCCAAAATAGGCGCCCAGAACGGCGAACACGATTATCACTATATCTACCCAGTTCACCTTTCTTACCTCCTAGACCGGCCGAACTGCAAGCGTAGATTATACTACCCATTGTCAAAAAAGCAAGGAATACCTCCACGCGCTGGCCGTCTTCGGCCAGCGCGACCGGAGCTATCAGATGGCATCTGTGGGTATGAGATATATCAAGCGGCTTATCAGGTAAAGAATAAACATTGCCACCATGGGGGTGATGTCAAACATCCCTACCCTGGGAACCACGCGACGCAGCGGAGCCAGGAGCGGTTCGAGAATCTGGTCCAATACGTCCAGCACCGGGTAGAACGGGCTATCCGGGCGGATATTCAACCATGATAGCAAAACCCGAACGAATATGGCCCAGATAAGCACATTGCACAAGATGTCAACGATGCGAATTGCATATTCCATGCTCTGGTTACTGTTGCAGCATCCTCGCCTTTTCGTAAGCCGCTATGATGGCCTCGGTCAGAAGAGCCCGCAGACCTCCCTCTTCCAGTTGAAGCAGACCCTCCGCCGTCGTTCCCCCCGGCGAGGTAACCAGGTTCCGCAACTCGGCCGGGTGCTTGGCCGTCCTCTCCACCATACGCGCTGACCCTATTACCGTCTGGAGCACGGCATCCCGAGCAAGATCACGCGGCAGGCCAATGTGCACCGCGCCATCGATAAGCGACTCGATGACCAGGAAAACGTATGCTGGACCGCTCCCGCTGACTGCCGTGGCCATGTCGATGTACCTCTCGTCCGAGACGAACATCTCTTTTCCCATGGCGCTTAGTATCGACTGCGCCCTCTGTCTTTGCTCGTCGTTCACCTGCTCGCTGGCTGTCCACACCGCCACCCCTTCCCCAACCTGAGCTGGCATGTTGGGCATGGCACGGACCACTGCCTTGTGCCCTAGACCGCTACAGATTCTTTCTATCGGCACTCCGGCGACGATAGAAAGAACAAGCTGACCCGCTTCGAGACACCCGTTCAATCCCTGCATCACTTCAGCGAGCGAGTCCGGTTTTACGGCCAGGACAACAACTTCAGCTTCCCATGTAGCCTGTTTGTTGTCGGTTGCAGCAAGCACTCCATCTCTCTCGGCAAGGTAGGAACGCCGCTTCTCCATGATGTCACTCACGGCAATGTCGCCGGGCCTGGCCACGCCCGCTTCGACAACGGCGCGGATGATGGCCTCACCCATGTTTCCCCCGCCGATGAAAGCAACCCTCATAGCCCTCTACCCCCTCCTTTCGCCAAATATGGCCCGACCGATCCTCACCATCGTTGCCCCTTCCTCAATAGCTACTTCGAAGTCGTCCGTCATACCCATAGACAGGTGCTCCAGCCCCAGGGAGTCCCGGATCAACCTCAGGCGCCGAAAGATGGGCCGCACCTCCTCGGGGTCGCTGGCAAGCGGCGCTATGGTCATCAGCCCCTTTACCTCGATATGGGGCAAATGAACCATCTGCTCCACCGCTGCCTCGATCTCCGAAGGAGACACCCCAAACTTGGTCGTCTCTCCGGCAACATTCACCTGCACCAGGATTGGCACAGCCCGCTGCGCGTGTCGGCTGATCATCTCCGCCAACCTGAGAGAATCGACGCTGTGAATGATGTCGAAAAGCCTCAGGGCCAACCGCGCCTTGTTGCTCTGCAAATGCCCCACCATGTGCCAGGTAGGCTGCGGATGAAAAACAGGAAGCTGATCCATCTTGCTCTTGGCTTCCTGCACCCTGTTCTCCCCAAAGTGTCTGATGCCTGCCTCGAAAGCATCCTGAATGGGCCCCGGCCCCACCCCCTTGGTAACCGCCACGACCGTAACCTCACCGGCAGACCGGCCAACCCGCTCAGCCGCCCGGGCCACCCGCTCTTCGATTTCACGGATATTACGCCCGATGTCCGTGGACGTGGTCGGCAGTCGGAGCTCAGCGTTCATCCTTCACAAGAGTATAGCGCGATCAGCCTCAAAGTAAAGATATGCGATACCGCCACGCATCGAGACAGCACCCAGACCTGCATATGAACCTGAACACTCATCGCGACAGACCATATCCTACGGTCGGACCTGTCCGCTGCCAAAGATAATCCACTTGTAGCTGGTCAATTCCCTCAGCCCCAGAGGCCCGCGAGCATGCAACTTCTGAGTGCTTATGCCCACCTCAGCCCCCAACCCAAACTGGCTGCCGTCAGTGAAACGCGTGCTGGCGTTCACATACACACAGGCCGCATCAATCTCGTCGAGGAAGCGCAGTGCTACCGAGTAGTCCTCCGTCACAATCGCCTCAGAGTGGCCCGAAGAGTAGCGCTGAATGTGCTCTATGGCCTCATCCGGGGAGCCCACTACCTTCACAGCAGCCACCAGAGCCAGGAATTCCTTGCCCCAGTCCTGCTCAGAGGCAGGTGTAAGCACCAGGGAAGGCACGTCGCTGAGTATCTGCAAGGCCGCCTCGTCACAATGCATTTCCACACCCGCTTTGGCCCACTCCCGCCCGATCAGGGGCAGATAGCGTGCAGCGATGTCCGCGTGGACAAGGAGCGTATCCAGAGCGTTGCACACGGTAGGCCGCTGTACCTTGGCATTGTAGACAATGGCCACCGCTTTCTCCAGGTCGGCACTCCTGTCAACATACGTGTGGCAGACCCCCACTCCACCAGCCACCACCGGTACGCTGGCGTTGCTGGCCACGTAACGGACGAGCTCTGCCCCACCACGCGGAACGAGCAGATCGATCACCCCACTCATCTTGAGCATGTGATCCACCACAGCGCGGTCGGTAGACTCGACCATCTGGACCGCTCCCTCAGGCACCCCGGCAGCATAGGCTGCTTCCTGTAGCACCCTAGCCAGGGCCAGATTGGAGTTGATCGCCTCCTTGCCACCACGGAGTAGCACTGCATTGCCTGACTTAAGGCACAGCGATGAGATATCAACAGTGACATTCGGGCGGCTCTCATACACGCTGCCAATCACCCCCAGAGGCACCCGCCTCTTGCCCACCTGGAGACCGTTGGGCAGGGTGCGCATGTCGAAGACCTCACCAACCGGGTCGGGAAGGGCTGCCACCGACCTCACGTCCTGCGCCATGCCTGCGATGCGGTCAGCATCCAGCAGCAGCCGATCAAGCATGGCCGGGGCCATATCCGAAGCCTCCGCCTCGGCACGATCACGCTCGTTGGCCCAAAGGATCTCTTGTTGGCGCGAGACAAGGTTGTCAGCAATGGCAAGGAGAGCCCTGTTCTTGACGTCGCTAGAAAGATGGGCCAACCTTCTCGAAGCTTCTTTGGCCGCTAGGCCCTTGGCCTCCGCTTCACCCATGCACTGCGTCATCCTCCCGGCCCTATCATATCCCAACGGCTTCGCCCGTTCAATGCTCCCCAGGGCCAAATTGACACCTCAATCAGGCCGGTGCTAGTATAGGGATGATTTCAGCGGATGGAGGAAGGCATGGACTACAAGTACGTGATTTATGAGAAGGACGGAGAGATTGCCACCATCACCTTCAACAAACCGGAGAAGATGAACTCTTACGTTATTATCTCCGTGGGAGAGGACTTCGCCGAAGTACTGGACGCCATCACACGGGCAGAAGAAGACGACGAAGTCAAGGTAATCATCTTCAAGGGAGCCGGGCGCTGCTTCTCTGCCGGGCAAGACCTGAGCAAGGTAGGCTTTGTCTACGGCTTCACCGATAGGAAAGAAGACCGCCGTCCCAGCCAGCGGATACGGCTAAAGATGGACAGGGCGGGGATCAGCGAAGGATACAAGAGGTTTTTCCTTTGCCCAAAGCTGACCATAGCCCAGGTACACGGATATGCTCTTGAGGCCGGGCTGATGATAGCCATGCTGTGCGACTTCTTCATCTGCTCCGACGACTGCAAGATGGGCTTCCCCGGTCAGAGGATAGGCTTTGCCGGGGGTGGCGAGCACACCTTTGGTCACCTGATGATGACGGTGGGTATGAGACGGGCCCTTGACCTCTACATCACTGGCAGGCAAATCGATGGAAAAGAGGCAGAGCGGATAGGACTGGTCACCAAGTCGGTGCCCCCTGACAAGCTGGAGGAAGAGGTGAGGACTCTGGCCAAGGACCTGTGCCTCATGCCGAGGGACGGTATTGCCATAGGCAAGGCCTCCAGGCACCTCTTCTACGATCGGATGGGGCTTACCGATGCGTTTACCTACGCCTACATCACCCATACGCTGTTCACCAATGTGCGGCATGAGCCGGGTGAGTTCAATTACTTCAGGGAGAGAAGGGAGAAGGGAGCCAAGGCAGCCTTCCACGAGAAGGACGACCTCCGCACCATACACTGATCCGTGCCTCCGAGGAGTGTTACGCACCGAGAAGCAGGGCAGGCCCGCAGCCTGTCCTGCTTGTTTTCTGCCCAATCAGTTGCGGAAGTCCCAGTCATAGAGCAGCCCGGCAAGCTTGCCTGTCCGCCTAGGGGGCACTGAGCGGGAATGGCTCCGGGTACGCCCTATATGAGTCCGCTCAGCCTGTCGTAAGTTGACGCCAGACCCTCAGGCAGAACCCTGGTATTGGCTACAACGGGCATGAAGTTTGTGTCGCCTTCCCATCGGGGGACGACATGGGTGTGGATATGATCGCCTATTCCGGCTCCGGCGGTCCTGCCTATGTTGATGCCGATATTGAAGGCTGCGGGCTGAAAAGCCCTTCGCAGGGCTCTGGTGCTCCTGCGCACTAGGTCGGCGTGCTCCCAGAGCTCCTCGTCGCTCAGGTCCTCCAGGGTAGGGACATGCCGGTACGGGGACACCATCAAGTGGCCGGGGTTATAGGGATACTTGTTCAGCATCACAAAGTTCCGCTCCCCGCGGTAGAGGATAAGGCTGGCTTTGTCTTCTTTGCCCTTCGGTCTGTCGCAGAGAATACAGCCTCCCGGTTTCTCCGCCAGTATGAACTCCATTCTCCAGGGTGCCCAAATGTGCTCCACTTTGCCTCCGCCTAGGTATTCTAGCCCGCCCCCACCCTCTGAGTCAAAGAGAAGACAGACTCTCTATCCCGCCGCTCCATGGCGAGCACAGAGAAGGCGGGAGACCTCCGCGAAACCTGCGAGGAAAAGACCATCCTCGCCAGGGGCAAGGCTTTCTGAGAGCCGAGGTTGCCTCGGCACCGAGGCACGACGGAAGGTTGTGAGGGCAGCGGCGCCCCCTGCCACCCAACTTGGCGGACTCTGACCGGCTCGCGTGGCCTACTGCCTTCCCTCCTTCGCGATGCCGGTTGGCCACTACGATAGACTGCCACTAGAATATGCGCTGCGCTCGCCATTGAGATAGCACCTTCGCTTCGAATATAATCTTGGCCATGAAGGTCTCCGAGCTAGGCGAGTTTGGGCTGATTGAACTGCTCTCCGCAGTGGTCACATGGAATGAAGCTGACCCCGACCTGCTCGTGGGCCCGGGCGACGACGCTGCCGCCTGGCGGGTGGAGGCAGGGACTGTGTTGGCTACCACCGATACCCTCGTCCAGGATGTGCACTTCACCACGAAGGGCACCTGGCACGAGATAGGCTGGAAAGCCCTGGCCATAAACCTGAGCGATATCGCTGCCATGGGTGGTACCCCCCAGTACGCGCTGGTCTCCCTTTCCTGTCCAGGGGAAACCGAGGTCGACGACATGGTCCGACTGTATCACGGCATGAAGGACGTGGCAGACCGGTTCCACGTGGCCGTTGCGGGCGGGAACGTGACCAGAGCACCGGTAGTGGTAATCACCCTGACGGTGATGGGCCGGGCCAAGCCGCAGGGTGTCCTGACCAGGTCGGCTGCTGTACCCGGTGATCTGCTGGCTGTCACCGGCTATCTGGGTTCGTCCGCGGCCGGACTGGGGATGCTTACCCGCCACCTTCGATTCTCGGCCGAGACCGAGTCTTTCCTGCGCAGAGCTCATCTTCAGCCGTGGCCGAGGGTAGCTGAAGGGCAACTCCTGCTGGACGCGGGCGTTCGAGCGGCGATAGACATAAGCGACGGGCTGATGGCAGACCTGGACCACCTGTGCCAGGCAAGCGGAGTCGGCGCGCTGGTGAGGGCAGACCAGCTTCCGGTGCATCCTGAAGTGAGCACTGCCTTCCCGGGTGAGATCCTCGACCTGGCCCTGACAGGGGGCGAGGACTACGAGTTGCTGTTCAGCGGCAGCGAGGAGGTCATGGGCAGAGTACGCACGCTGCTTCGCCAGCCTGGCGCTAAGGACGCCTGTCCGGTGACGGTCATCGGAGAGATAACTGGCAAGAAAGGACTGCGTGTGATCGACGCTGACGGTACACCTTTGCCTGTAACGGGAAAGGGTTGGAACCACTTCAAGAAAGGGGGATGACTAGTGCAGAGGACATTGGTATTTGCCAAGCCAGATGCGGTGCGCAGGGGCTTGGTGGGGGAGATTGTGTCGCGCCTAGAGCGTAAGGGGCTCAAGATTGTGGCCCTCAAGATGCTTCAGATGGACAGGGCAATGGCCGAGCGCCATTACGATATTCATCGAGACAAGCCTTTCTTCTCCTCCCTGGTGGACTTCATTACCTCCGGCCCCATCGTGGCCGCGGTGGTGGAGGGACGGGAGGCTGTGGACACCGTCCGGGGACTGATGGGGGCCACCGACCCTCTCAAGTCGTCCCCGGGAACAATCAGAGGTGACTTCGGCACTGAAGTCCAGGAAAACCTGGTACACGGCTCGGACTCTGAGGAAAGCGCCCGCCAGGAGATCGCCCACTTCTTCCCTGAGCTGGCAGACCAGGGCCCTGGGGGACCGCCATGACTTATGAGTCCGACTACGCCGCACTGGACAGGCCGGAGCTTGTCCAGTTTGTGTTCTACCCCAGGAAGTTCGCCACCGAGCCTCCACGCGGCGCCAGCGACCACGTTGTCCCCGTGGCCGACGCCGTTTCCATCTCCTGCCGCTTCTATGCCCATCGCCTGGACTCACCAACCATCCTCTTCTTTCATGGCAACGGCGAGGTAGTCAGCGACTACGACTACATTGCCCCCATGTACCACGGCATCGGCGCCAACCTCTTCGTGGCCGACTACCGGGGCTACGGCGCTAGCACTGGCAGTCCCAGCTTTAGCACCATGGTGGCCGACTCTCACCGCATATTTGAGGCGTTCCTGGAGGTCCTGCGTCAGGGTCGCTACAGCGGCCCGGTCTTCGTGAAGGGACGCTCGCTGGGCAGCGTCTCCGCTATCGAGCTGGCCGCTGCACACCCGGACAGGATGCATGGCCTCATCGTTGAGAGCGGGTTTGCCAGCACTCCCAGGCTGATGGCCCGCCTGGGCTTTCCCGCGGAGCGGCTGGGGATCAGGGACTTTCGCTTTCCCAACCTCACCAAGATACGCACGGTCACTGTGCCAACCCTGATCATTCACGGGGAGTATGACAGCATTATCCCCCTGGAGGAAGGCAAGGACCTCTACGAGAACGTGGCCACCGAGCGAAAGCGGCTGGTGATCATACCCAACGCCGACCACAATGACATCCTGGTGCGAGACACGGCCCTCTATTTCGGGGCGCTCCAGGAGTTCGTCTCCGGCAGGTAGCCTGCGCCCGCTTACAGGGAGAGGGCGAAGTCCAGGTAGAACTGGGCTGCCTGCACCACCTGGTCAAACGAGACCGACTCCTCAGGAGTGTGAGCGGCTTCGAGCCTGCCCGGCCCCAGAATGATAGGGTCAACTCCGGCGGCCCACAGCACGTTGCCGTCGGAGTGGCTCCTGAACTCCTGTGGCTCCCAGGGCATGGAGGTCTTGCGGTAAGCTTGCTTCAGCTTCTTCACCAGCGGCCTGCCACTGGAAATGCGGTAGCCCGAGTAGGTCTCCTCAAAGCGGACATAGGCGTTGAGACCCGGAATGTCCTTACTTGCCTTTCTCACCAGATCCTCCATCTCTGCCCTGAGGGCGTCGATGCTGGAGTCGGGCGGCACATGAAGGTCCACCCATGCCTCGCAGGTGTCCGGCACCACGAAGCCACCAGGGAAGCCGGACAGCTCTCTGATATTGTAGACCAGCCCCGGCCGTGCTGAAGTGGTGTACTCTGTGACGTGCAACAGCAGTTTGAGCATGTTCTCGATGGCATTCTCGCCCAGCTCCGGCATCGAGGAGTGAGCCCTCTTGCCACCGGTGCGCAGCATGACTTCAAGATAGCCGTAGTGCCCCAGGCAGGGCACCATGTTGGTCGGCTCGCCGACTACGGCCCACGGGAAGCTGTATTCACGGACCAGCTTCTTGGCGCCGTCGCTGTCTTCTTCCTCGCCCACGACCAGCGCCAGGCCCACCGGTGGAAAGGTGCCACCTCTGCCTGCCAGGACGGTGAAAGCCTCTATCATCGCGGCGCAGCCCCCTTTCATGTCGGCTGTTCCCAGACCGGAAACGATGCCACCTTCCTCCTGAAACTCGTAGTGCTCAATGTCGTAAGCGGTGACCGTATCGAGGTGCCCCACGAAACAAAGCTGCACCTCGCCCGGTTTGTCAGGCAAGACAACGATGTTGAAACGGTTCTCGTCCACTTCCTGCCTGATAGGCGCCAGGCCTTGCCTGCGGAGGTACTTCCAGGTGTACTTGAGAATCTCCTCTTCCTTGCCTGATGGGCTGTATATGTCGACCAGGTCCTGAAGGAGATCTTTCAGCCTTTCAGGTTGCACGTCCATCCACAGTGCTCCGCTTAGTCGGCGTCTCCCTTGCTGCCAGCTTTCTTCAGTCTTGCGGCCAGTCTGCCGCGTGCCCCTCGCTTTGGCGGCGCTGGTCTGCCCGGCCGCTGCAAGGTCTTGGCCAACCACACGTGCTGGCTACGGGCGGAGAAGCCCATCTTCTTGAAAAAGCCGATGGCCTTCTCGTTGTCACCTTCGGTATCGGCGATTATCATGCGCACCCCGTGGTCCTCCAGCTTGTCCTCCAGTCTGGCGTAGAGCCGACGCGCCAGGTTGCTCCCCTGGAAGGCCTCATCCACTCCTATCCAGCTAACGTAACCATACTTCTTCCAGGCGGTGCCTTCCTTCTCGAAGGTAGTCGCCAGGATGAAGCCCACCACCCTGCCCCCTATCTCTGCCACCAGGCAGTAGTCAGGGTCAGAAGTGAAGTAGTCGGCAACTTCGTAAGCGTCCCAGGTACGGTAAAGAATGGGAAGCTCCTCGCTGGTGAAAAGGTGCTCCCCCAGGTGGTACACAGCGGCAACATCGTCGATATCCATCTGTCTGATGCTTATCTCCTGCCGCTCTTGTTCCTCTTCCTCTCCGATGCTATCTGGCAGCATTTGGTTCTTTCCTCCGATGGTTGCTGTCCAACGCGATATCCTGCGCCGCTCGCCTTTCCAGGGGCCAGTATAGTGGGGTGCTCCGTTGAGAATCAATTCTCTCGGGTGGTGCAGCAGGCGTCAACGTCTGGTCGAGGCAATTCCAGGGACATGGCCCTGCTGAGAATGGATGGGCCTCGCTGTCGCTCCAACCGCCGTACCCACTGCCGGATGTTCTTCATCGTTTGTGGTACTGGTTGGCCAGCGTGATACATTCTGAGCGTACCGAAGAGTCCCGGGGACGAACACGTTCGCTACGCTCAGGCGACACCCCTCGTGCGCTTCAGGCTGACCTTATCAATGTGCTGGCTCGTGCCGACACCGTTCTTCCTGCTCCCCCACCGGGGGCCTGGCCCACCTGCTGGCTGACCTCTATGCAGCCCAGGTACCTGCCGGCGGCGTCGTGCAAAGCGTAGAACTTGATCTCGATGAGGCTACCGTCTATCTGGAGGCGGAGATCCGCAGAGTCACGCCGACCGGACTTAAGGTCTGCCAGGATCCCGTTCACCGCTGCAACGCTGTCACGTGGACAGCACTCCTGAAGTGTCTTGCCAACCACTGCTCCCAGGAGAGACTTCTCGCTGGTCTCCTTGTTGAAGTAAGCCACCGTGTCGTTGCTGTCGGCCAGAACGACCTCTATCGGCTGTGCGTCCAGAGTCGTTCTTATAGTCCTGGAAGGCAGTGGCTGGTTCCCTGCTGCGACCTGCCTTATCTCATGGTCGATCCTTCTGGCCGCTGCTTCATAAAGACCCGTGCCCGGATCCTGCGCTCGTTCAGACATGGGGACAGCACCAGATTCTTGACGGGGCTCCCTTTTCCCGGTGTTGAAGCGTCGCACCGCTATAGGGCGCCGCTGGAAGGCCGGGGCCTCAAGCCTTTCCTCATCGGCGTCCAGACCGCGGATGACTTCGTGGAATTCCTCGGCCATGCGCGCGGCTGCAATCTCCTTGTACGACCTGAAACCGGTGGCCAAAAGGGTGATCCTGACATCGTTGCCCAGGCTCGGGTCGAAGGTGACTCCGAATATGACCAGGGCTTCTTTGTCCACCGCAGACTCGATGACACGCGCAGCCTCAGCCACTTCGGAGAGAGTCAAATCGTGGTTTCCAGAGACCACATAGACCACCCCGGTGGCACCCTCTATGGGTACCTCAATCAGCCTGCTTGAAATAGCGGAGCGGGCAGCCTCCACCACCCTGCCCTTGCCGCTCCCGTACCCGGTAGAAAGCCAACAAGGCCCGGACTCCGCCATTATAGCCTTCACGTCATTGAAGTCCAGGTTGATCAGCCCAGGCACGGTGATGACCTCGCTGATGGCCCGCACTCCTAGCAGCAGGATATCGTCCGCTGTCTTGAAGGCGTTGTCCACCGACACGTCACCGCCGCTGGCATCGAGTAGATGGTCGTTGGGAATGACTATCATCGTGTCGGCCTCTTCGGTCAGCTCCTCGATGCCCCTTTCGGCTATCTGCTGGCGGCGTGCCATTTCGAAGCTGAAGGGCTTGGTCACGATGGCTATGGTCAGGGCACCGCTCTCCTTAGCTAGCCTGGCAATGATGGGCGCGGCGCCGGTCCCTGTGCCTCCGCCCATGCCTGCGGCAATGAAGACTATCTCGGCCGTTCCAATGGCATCCCTGAGCATATGCACGCTTTCTTCAGCGCATAGCCTGCCCCGTACCGGGTCGCCCCCCACACCCAGCCCGTTGGACTCCTTCTCTCCGATCTGGAGTCGGGTTGGCGCCTCGCTCTGCATCAGGGCTTGGGCGTCTGTGTTTACTGCGATAAACTCTGCATTCTGAATTCCGGCCCTGACCATTCTGTTCAGGGCGTTACAGCCTCCTCCTCCCACACCAACCACCTTGATTCTAACGGGTGCGGGTGCGAAGCTTCTCTGTGCCAATTTCAAGCCTCCAGACTCCTTGATTGGGGCATTGCCCCTGCTCCTCTATGGCTCCTACCAGGTGGCGAGGAGAATACAAGAGCTCCTGGTGCTGCTCTTCCCGCCGGCGCACCACGCGGCGCAGAAGCAGACCAACAATATGCAAAGCGGACTGCTCGACTCAACATCCGTATACGCTCCCGGCTGCAAGACCTGCATTTCCTGCACCATATCCCGTTTGCCCCGAACGTTCGGCAAATGTTAGACCCCGTATCGTAGTTTGTCAAGCTTGTGTACTCGTCCACTACATATGAGACAGTTGGAGGTCCGGGGCGATCTCCGGATGGCAGTCTCTAAGATACTCCGCAGGCGTTCTCCATTGCAATGCTTGATGAGGGCGGATGTGGTTATAG
>QMOF01000039.1 GCA_003650185.1 Chloroflexota bacterium
AGGTGATATTGATGATCTTCCCGTACCCCTGCTCGATCATGTGTGGCCCCACCGCCCGGCAGCACAAGAAAATGGACGTCAGGTTCACGTTGAGCACTCGCTGCCACTCGTCAATGCTGATGGGCGTGGTGAGATCAGTGGCGGGATCGGCGCCAACCACTCTCTGACCGGTAGCAGGCACAACAGGCTTGAGCAGTACGGCGCCTGCATTGTTGACCAGGATGTCGATCCTTCCAAACTCCTCGATGGTCTTCTCGACCATCCTGGCCACATCCTGTTCTTTGCAGAGGTCAGCCGCGACGGCCAGGCCCCTCCGCCCCATCTTGCATACCTCCTCCGCGGTCTCCTCGATCTCTTTCACGGTTCGCGCCACCGCCACCACATCTGCTCCTGCCTCGGCCAGGGTCAAGGCAATGCTCCTGCCTATGCCACGACCAGCGCCTGTGACAATAGCCACCTTTCCGTCGAGGTCGAATTCCTTAAGAGGCATCCCTACCTCCTACCCTGCTGGCCTCCTGCCTGTTGCGGTGCCTATTCCAGCTGATGAACATGTAACCCGCTCACCGAGGTGACTTCCTGGCTAGCCGGCGTAGAAAGCGCTGGAACCCGAAGTAGGGGAGCAGCAGGACATAGACGATCAGGCTCCGGCCAAATCCCATCCTGGCCCCCTTGACGATCTCGTCTAGGGTGATAATCATATCCATCCGCATTACGTCCAGTGCCTTGCCGTCCATCACCAACCTGTCACCCTCGCGCCTGATCGAGTAGAACACGGCAATCACTTCGCCGTCCTCATTGAACACTTTCACGCCGTCTTTCATGGCAACCACCAGGCCAAAACGCAGCGCCGAGACGTAGCGCCTCTGACACTACACGCTCTACTCTACCTTCCTATCGCCTTCTTGAAGTCGATATCCATGTCTTCCATCATCACCTGCACCACGGCCCGGCCACCACCCGACACCCCCCCACCCGGGTGTGTGCTTGCCCCGCACATATAAAGCTTCTTCACCGGCGTCCGGTACTGCCCCCAACCGGGCAAAGGCCTGTTGGTCAGAAACTGCGACAGATAGACTCCTATCTGCATCACGTCTCCCTGGATCATGGCCGTGTTGTACCTCTCAAGATCGAGAGGGCTCATTATGTACCGGCCCAGGATGTTGTCAAGACCCATATTGGTGGTGTGACGCTGGACCGTTTCCAGGATGCTGTCGGCCACCTCCTGCTTGATCTCGTCCCACCTCGCCGCGCCGCCCGGCTTCAAGTTGTATGGCTCGTAGTGGTAGAGGTACCCGGTGTGGTTGCCCGCCGGGGCGCGACTGGGGTCACACTGCGTTGCCACCACCAGCAGTGGCATGGCCGTGTTAGGAATGCCGTATCTGTACTGGTCAAACAGGGCCAGGAACTCGTCCATTGTGCCAGGGGTGATTTCCACCATGGCCGCCTTGTCCACGTCGCCGCCAGCTTTGTATTTGGGTGACTCTTTCAAGGCTAGAGACTGGTTCATGGCAGAAAAAGGGCTGTGCTTGATCCGCCTGACCTTGTCCTGGAAGCCCTCGGGCAAATGCTCAGGCGCCACGAAGTCCAGGAAGAGTTGCTTCACATTCGCATTGCTCACCACAGCCTTCCTGGCCAGTATCTCCTCACCGTCCTCCAGAACGACCCCTTTAGCCTCGCCGTCCTCCACCTTGACAGCCTTCACCGGGCTAGAGACCCTGATGGTGCCCCCATTGTCCTTTATGCAGGCTGCCAGCTTGTCGGTCAGTGCTCCTGACCCGCCTTCCGGCCAAGCAACTCCCCAGGAGTGGAAATGAGGCAGGCCAAACATATAATAGCCTGTCCCAATCTCCTGCGGCGCGAACATCACCTCGGATGCCCACCTGTTGAGCGCAATCCTCATCTGCTCGCTCTCAAACCACTCGGCTGCCAGGTCAGTCGTGCTGGACAGGATGACCCTGAGGTACTCACGCCCCATTTCGCTCTGGTCCATCATGGACACCAGACGGCCGAAAGGCGCCGCCGGAGAGAATGTGGCTACTCCGCCCGCCTTAAGCAGTTGCCCCGCGCCCTTGACAAACTGGGGGTACATCTCAGCATCCCGTCTGGAGAACTGCGCTATGGACTCGCATGTCTTGTCCACGTCTCGATAGAAGACCAAGGCGCTGTCGTCCGGAAACACAATGGCAAGCTGGGGGTCAGGGACTATGTACTTCAACCCATACCTGGATACCAGTCCCAGTTCGTCGCGGTGAATCATCGGATTGGCCTGCATGGTCATGTGCACCGTGGCACCAGGATCATGGATGAAGCCGGGCAGAGTGAGCTCCCGGCTGGCTGCACTGCCTCCCACCTTGTCTGACCTCTCCACCACACAAACATCCAACCCCGCCTTGGCAAAATAGGCAGCGACGATCAGCCCATTGTGCCCGCCGCCGATCACCACGATGTCATGTGCCATGATTCTACCTCCTTGGACACCTGCCCATGCCCAGCGCCAGGACTATGCCTCCGTCATCTCATAGTATGAGTAGCAGCCATCTGCTCCAGTGACGAGGAACTTATCCCCGGTCAGCTTGATCCTGGGATTAGCCGCCTTGGCTGCTCCCTCTTCAATGGCCCGAGAGACTATGGGACAGGCTTTCCAGGTCTCTCTGCTGATTACGTCCGCTACATTGCAGTGACGCACCTTGTAGAGGTACTTGTTCGGCGCCAGCTTCTCGATCAAAGGACGCTGCTCCATGGTGAACAGGACTTCATCCCCCGCTTCAAGTACTTTGAACAGCGTATCTTCCAGGCTGGCTTCCCCGGGGGTGAGTCCGGCTTTCCTCACCGGCACCTGCCACCAGTCCCAGTCCCTCAGGCCTTCGTAGATGGTGTTCAGGCCTTCCTCACCATACTTATCATCGATCACCTTGACTATTCTGGCGATGATCCGCCACAGAAGCCTCTGGGTGATGTTCAGTTTCGCAGCCACCTCAGAATTGCGCGTTGTCTCACCTTGTTGGTCCAATGGAACCCCCCTTCTGCCTGCAGCCTGCTCCCCTACACCCTCGGTGGCGTGGCTTTCCAGAAGTATCCGTAGATGCCGTGAGCTTCGTCTGTGTACCGTCTGCGGAAGGTCATTTCTACAGGCATGTCGACCTTCAAAGCATCGGGCTCAGAATCGGTGACGTCCAGAATGTACCTGCCGCCGCCTTCCCAATCGATCACCCCGTACATCTCAGGAGGGCTCACACTGAAGGCCAGGCTGTCCCCGGTGTAGCTATACAGGCGGCCTTTCTTGTCAGCAAAGCTGTAGTCTTCCATCTGGTCGATGGCCCCGCAATTGGGGTTCACGCATACCCTTTGAGCAGGGTACTGCGGCGTGCCACACGCTTTGCACTTCGACCCGTGCAGGGCCAGGATTGTCTTGCGGTCTCTCCAGCATAGCGTCACCTGGGTAGGGCCGGTCTCTCCGCGCATTCCCTTCTCCACCGGGACCACGTTCCGGAAGCTCAGGTACTTCTCATAGCTCGTCAGGTCGGCCTTTGACGCCAGATGCCTGGCAAACCCGCGCCTTTTGCCACGCACTTTCTCGATTTCCTCCGTTACCTTGAAGAGCAGAGCGTCGCTGCCGAACCCATAGCTGGCCACTAGAATCCTGTCGCCAGGTTTGGCCTCTTCGAGAGCAGCGACGAGCCCTATCAGCGGATGGGCCGTGCCAGTGTCACCCACGCTGGTCAACATCTCTGCCTGGACCTGCGCTGGGTCGAGTTTCAGCCCCTTGCCTATGGCAGTGTACTCTCTGGTATAGAGGCATGGGTAGACCACCTTGGACACGTCAGCCATGCTCAGGCCGTGTTTCCTAAGCAGACCAGAAACGGCCTCAGGGATGAACCTGGTGTAGCCCTCATCACGAATCCACCTGTCCTCGGAGGTGTGAACATATCGGTCGTTTTCGGCTCTCCACCTGTCCATGAAGTCATAGGACACGGAGTACGATCCCTCCAGACTGGCAATCACTCCACTATCTCCTACCAGGAAGGCTGCAGCACCGTCGCCGTAGATAGCCTCTTCAGGACTCCCGGGCTTGCCAGCGCGACAGTCGGCGCCGCATACTAGCACACTTCTCACCGTCCCTGCCTTTACTGCATCACATCCAGCCAACAGAGCGGCTGTCCCCGCCTTGGTGGAGTCGGTGAAGTCTGCTGTCCTTATGCCAGCGCTGAGATCAAGAGCAGCGCCAACTATGCCAGCGCATTGCCTCTCCTTGTAGGGCGGTGTGACAGTGGCCAGGTACAGGCACTCGACCGCCTCTCGATCAACCCCGTTGAGGCAGTCTATTCCAGCAGCCACCGCCATGGTGACGCTGTCTTCGTCGTAGTTGGCCACCGCTTTCTCTCCCGGCACCGCCGCAGAGTTGAACCAGCCCATGGCAGCGTTGATGGTCTTGCGGCTTATCCGATAGCGGGGTATGTAGGCTCCAAAAGACGTGATTCCTATCATGTCGCACTCCTCCCAATGACATGGCCTGCCAGCTTATGTTGGGTCATAGCGGTCCGAGAACAGCGGATGTACCCCCACTGGCACCTGCGAGACAAACCGTACATATTCTGCCGTCCGGCTCACGCTTCTGTCAAATAGCGCCTTCATCCCTCATCTGTGAAATGTCATCCCAACTATAGCCCAGCTCCAGGAGCACCTCCTCCGTATGCTCCCCCAGCTCGGGGGCCTTTCTCCTGGGCCCCACCTCCATCTTGCTCAGGCTGAAAGGAACCCCCGGCACCTTGACATCTCCCAAGACTGGGTGATGGAAGTCAGTGACATAGCGATTGGCCAGAACCTGGTGGTCGACCGCAGCTTCCTCAACGGTGTTGACGATATCATAGGCAAACTGGGCCTTCTCCTTGAGTATCTTCACCCACTCGTCTCTGGTCTTGCTGGCAAAAACGGTATCGAGGCACTTGATGAACTTCTCCTTGTTCTCTCTCCTCATTTGAGGGGTAGCGAAAAACTCTTCTACCTCCTTCTCCGGAAGGCCCAGCGTCTCTTTCACGTTGTCCCAGAACCTGTCGTATTGCATGTCGGAAAGCTCTATCCACTTGCCATCAGCGCATTGGTAGCTGTTGGTGAAAGCGTTTCCGGATCTGCGCCTCGAGTGCCTCGGCTGCTGGCGTCCCCGCCACAGCGAGGTCTGTATGTTCAAAGCCTGGAGGTGTATGGCTGAGCCGAGCATCGACGTCTGTATCTCCTGGCCAACGCCAGTGCGCTGCCTGGCAAGAAGGCCGACCAGTATAGCGTAGGCCGTCATTGTGGCCGCTAGCTGGTCGACGACAGCCCCAACGATTTCGTAAGGCTCGTCACTGTCCCGGTCGCCGCAGGCCATCATCAGCCCCGAGCGCGCCTGTATCAGCACGTCGAAGGCCCGCTTGTCAAGATCAGCCCCTTCCGGACCATACCCCGAGGCAACCACATAAATGATTTGAGGATTGACTTCGCATAGCGCGTCGTAACCCACGCCGAGCCTTTTTCTCAACTGCTCGCGGTAGTTCGTGTAGAAGACATCCGAGTTACTCACGAGCCGGTAGAAGACCTCTCGCCCCTTGTCGTTTCTCAGATTCAGGGTGATACTCCTCTTGTTGCGATTAAACGTCTCGAACACCAGGTTCAGATTGCCCGGCAGCATCATCTGGCGGTCCCATAGCTTCTCAGAGCCTCTGGACGGATCACCCCTGCCCGGCTCTTCCACCTTGATCACCTCGGCACCGAGATCGCCGAGCATGTATCCGGCACCAGCTCCGTTGATGAACGAAGCCCACTCCAGCAGTTTCACCCCGTCAAGCGGCCCGCTCATACGCTGTCCTCCGATTCTGGGATTGCTCTCGCCTATTGCTTGCCGTAATACTTGGGAGGATTCTTGGTGTAACGTTCCTGCATGGCGTGTAGGGAGTCTCGAAGCCCCTTGTCCCTGCGCTCTTTGAAGAAGTTGAACTCGTCCGGTTCCCAACGCAGATTGGTGAAAAGCGTGTGGGACATGTAGGCTGCACTGAGTGAACAGGTATGCATACCCATTATGTTCATCCACAACTCCAGGCTAGCCTTGCCTATGGCTATACCATCCCTGGGCAGCTTGGCCAGGTCCTCGGCAAGCTCCCTGACTTCACTCTCCAGCTTGTCAGCGGGTACTGCCCTGGTCACCAGATGCATTTCCTCTGCCTCTTTGCCACTGAACCTCCGT
This sequence comes from Chloroflexota bacterium, assembly GCA_003650185.1. GTDB lineage: Bacteria > Chloroflexota > Dehalococcoidia > UBA2247 > RBG-13-53-26 > B9-G15. The sequence goes on from QMOF01000039.1 coordinate 6,218, forward strand.
CCGGTGAAGATCAGGTCCCTGGCCCGCTTCAGCCCAACAGTCAGGATAAGCGACATGACGAAAGGATTGGCGCTACCTACCGTGCCGATTCGCTCCTCAATGAAGCCCAGCTCGGCATCTTCGGCCACTATGGCAAAATCACAGAAATTGAGTATCATCGTGCCAGCACCCAGGCAGTACCCGTGCCCCTGGCCGATGGTGATCTTGGGACAGTACAGAATGCGGCACCAGTCCGCCATGAATTTCTTGTCGTACTTCAGCCGGATTCGCTGGCTGGGGCGCCGCTCGCCGGGCTTGCCGGTCCCGAAACCGTAAACGAAGCCAGCCTGCGATAGGTCCTCGCCAGCACAGAAAGACTTGCCCGCTCCCTTAATTATTATCACCTTGACATCATCATCATCCTCAGCTTCAGTCATGGCATTGAGCATGTCGGTGAACACGCCTTCATTGGTGCCCATCATGTTCAGTACATTTAGCTTCTCCGGCCTGTTCAAGGTGATGGTGGCAATCCCATCCTTGGCTTCGTAAAGCACGTAGTCGTAGCTGCCCATTGCATCCTCCTTCTATCCTGACGAGGGTCGGATTACGATATTCGCACCCGACTACCGCAAACAACAATAACACCCCGGCTAACCTCTGTCAAGCCCATCCCAGAAAGAATTCTACGCATCTGGTCGCAGCAGCGTCAATCAGCCGCCTGACGTGCGTATAACCTGGCTGGCGACGTAGGCGAAGGAGGCGAGAGCCTCTGGTCCCAAAGGAGGGAGTTGGCACTACGACCGGTGGCGCTATGCTGGAACCCTGCAGGTTGACACCCCCACGGCGCCTCTGCAAGAATCTACGGCGTGCAAACCTTTGACTACCTGTTCCGCCCCAGGTCTGTGGCTATCGTCGGCGCTTCGTCCAACCCGGACTCTCGGACCAATCAGAATTTCCTGGAGCCGCTACTCGTTCTGCGATACCCAGGCCGAATCTACCCAGTCAACCCGCACGTGAGCGAGGTCATGGGCCTGAAAGCCTATGCCAATGTCCGCGACATACCTGAGCCCGTGGACTACGTGCTGTGCGCTCTCCCGGCACCTATGACCCCGCAGCTTATGCGCGACTGCGTCGCAGCACGTGCAAAGGTCGTCGCCATGTTCACCGCTGGCTTTAGTGAGACCGGTGAAGCCGAGGGGGCCAGGTTGGAGGCAGAGATCACCGAGATCGCTCGTAGGGGAAACGTCCGCCTGATCGGGCCCAACTGCCTGGGTGTGCACTGCCCCGGGGCGGGCATCTCGCTGGAACCAGACATCCCGCCCAAGGACAGTGGAGTCAGCTTCTTCTCTCAGAGCGGAGGCAATGCCAGGGAGATCATTCTTGCTGGAGCCGAGAGGCAGGTCTTCTTCAACAAGCTTGTCAGCTACGGGAACGCAGCCGACCTGAACGAGTCGGACTTCCTTGAGCATTTTGCCGCCGACAACGATACACGTATCATTGGCGCCTACATTGAAGGTCCTAAGGAACCTCTGAGGTTCCGCCGGGTCCTCAGCAGGACCGCTGCCGCCAAGCCGGTGATACTGCTAAAAGGAGGAAGAACGCACGCGGGCAACGGGGCGGTAGCTTCACACACTGGCGCCCTGTCCGGAAGCAAGCAGATATGGGATGCCCTGTGCCAGCAGACCGGGGCAGTACAGGTCGGCAGCCTGGAGGAAATGGTAGACACGATCCTGGCCTTCTCCTGTTTGAAGCCGCCGCGCGGCAGGAGGGTCGGCTTGGTTGGTATAGGGGGAGGGACAAGCGTGCTGGCAGCCGATGGGTGCGAGAGCGCCGGTCTGGTTGTCCCTCCTTTCCCGGCTGAGGTCAGAAGGGAACTGAGGGAGTTCATACCATCGGCCGGGACCGGCCTGCGGAATCCCCTGGACAGCGCCGCGGATGTGTACTGGGAACCTGCCTCCTTCGCCAGGGCCGCCGAGATTGTGGCGCGCTGGGATGGAATCGATGTCCTTTTCGTGATGCTGAACGCCACTGCCGCCCTCAGGCGCGGCCTGGAGACAATGAGGGCCCAGATCAAAGCCATCATAGAGGTTGGTCACAGGATCGACAAGCCGCTGATCATGATCCTGCGCACCGCCGACATAGCCAAGGCAGAACACATGGCCAGAGAAGCGCAGGACGAATGTCTTACAGCTGGCTTCCCTGTGTACCGGTGCTATGATCGCGCCGCCCGCGCCATAAGCCATGTCATCGGCTACCACGAGACCACCAGCCACCGTTAGTCCCCTGCAAGCGGCGGCATGGTGATCGCCGCCAGGCGCTGGTTCTGTCACAACCAGTTGAACGACTTGAGGCAGCATATTGGGGATGCCACCGGGCGGTGGACCTAGTACACGAGCTCTCGCTCGCCCTTCATCCGGACAGCAGCAAGGCTGGCACCTAACAGGGCTGCTATCATGATGAAGAAGACCACAACATAGCTTCCCATTGTGTCGTACAGGAACCCTGCCAGGGACGGAGCAAACGCCCCAGCCAACTGGCCCACTGCAGTGGAAACACCAATTAGCTGCCCCAACGAAGCGGCACCGAAGAACTGACTGAGTATGCCAAGCTGAGCAGGTATGCGGACGCCGTGGCAGACCCCGTAGGTCAAAGCGAAGCAGTAGATCATCCATGTATCATGCAAGACGAGCAGCCATATCACGGAAAGGGCCATGCCGAGTAGACCCACGGCGAGGGTCCTCTGCCAGCCTATTCTGTCAGAGATGACGCCGGACACGATCCGACCGGGAATGGAGAAGCCGCCGATGAGGCCCAGGGCTGCGGCGGCGGTTGCCCTGGAGAGGCCAACGTCTGTAGCATGTGGAGTAAGGTGCACCGACAGGGCATGGAATACCAGTATGGCAACGGCCATGATGAACGTTATGCCTATGAACGCTGGAGCCACCAGGAGCTTGCGGACCTTCGGGCGCTGGGTGTTCTGTCGCCCGAGGACTTGCGGTCCATGACCAGAGACGCTCGCCGGTGCCGGAGGGCGTCCTCTGATAACCAGAGATGATATCCCAAGGATTATGAAGAAGAGAATACCCACATAGAGAAAGGCGTCTCTCCAGCCAAACCTCTCAATGAAGTAGTTGATCAGCGGCGCGAAGACCAGGGCACCCACGCCAACCCCCGCAGTGACTATTGCCAGAGCCAAGCCAGCCCTCGGCCTGCCATAGAACCAGCGCATCACCGTGGAGTTGGGCACCGACCAGGTCGGCCCGGCGCCAACGCCAGCCACGAAAAGGAACAGGCGAAACTGGCTAACGCTCTCAATCTGCCTGCAAAGCGAGATGCCAGCCCCGGCTATGAGCGCACTTGCCACGATGAAGGGTCGCGGACTGTACCTGTCTACCAGCCTGCCGCTGGCGACAAGCGACACGGCGTGCCCGACCAGGAAAGCAGTGTAGCCCGATGAGACCAGGCTCCGGCTCCAGCCGAACTCGTTTTCCAACGACTTGAAGAAGACTCCAAATGACCAGAACGTCTCGCCCAGAGTCAAGGTGATGGCAAAGCAGGCTGCGACTACAAACCAACCGTAGAATACTCCTGCGCTCTTGTGCTCGCTCACCAAGGCGTTTCTCCCGGCGCCGCTGTGTTATAATAGGTCGCGCTGCGACATTCGTGTGCGAGCATTCTACCATCCCGTGCGGCGGATTTCGACCTGCATGCACTGCCGTTCGCTTGCTCGGCGACGAATGCGGCTAATACAATTACGTCGATCGGGCAGCTCCGCCGTCCGGCTGCCGTCACGATGTAATGCGGCTTGTCAGGAGGATGCACATGAGCATAGCCAACGAACCGGAAGCCAGGGTGAGAGAGCTGAAAGCTATACACGAGATCATGAATCTGGTAGCGGACTACGCCTTTGCTGCTGACACCCGGCAAACAGACATGTACGTGGACCTCTTTACCGAAGATGGAGTAATCGACGTTCGTCCGTACGGCGAACGGATCGTCGGCCGGGAAGCCATCAGAAGGTTCCGCGAACAGTCTCCTGACAAGGTTGCTTCTTCAGTCCATTACCTCCATAATCCCCACATCGTGGTGGACGGCGACACTGCTCGCGGAAGGTTCTACTGGCTGGCAGCCCTCCACTGGGTGGCCACAGACGAGGCCGTTTGGAGCTCCGGGTATTACCAGGACGAATTCGTCAAAACGAACGAGGGGTGGAAGATCAAGAAGAAAGTCATGACCTGGTTCTTCCGGACGCCTTACGACAAAGGCTGGGTGAAGGAGAAGATAATGGGTGGGGAGAAGAGCAGGGATGACTGCGAGTAGCTGAAGGCGGCCGGCAGCAAACGCCGCTGGGCGATTTATGCTGGTGCCGCTGGCCGTCATGGTATTGACAAGTGGCGAAACGTGGTACTATCATTGGTGCGGTCGTACGCGAATATCGTAATGCGAACACGGCCTGGGCACCGCTTGTCATAGTGTGCTGGCGTGATGCTTGATCCGTACCGCGCTCTGGACCTGACTGACGACAAGGGTTTCCTCTGCGGCAAAGTGCTAGCCGACCTCGGTGCTGATGTCATCAAGATCGAGCCGCCAGGCGGCGACCCCTCCCGGAACATCGGCCCTTTCTACCACGATATCCCCCACCCGGAGAAGAGTCTCTACTGGTTCGCATACAATGCCAACAAGAGAGGTATCACCCTCAACATCGAAAGCGCCGATGGCAGAGAGCTATTCCAGAGATTGGTGAAGACGGCCGACTTCGTCATCGAGTCCTTCACTCCTGGATACCTGGACAGCCTCGGCCTGGGCTATTCCACCCTGAGCCAGATAAACCCGCGGCTCATCCTGACCTCGATCACTCCTTTCGGGCAGAACGGCCCATACCGCGACTTCAAGACTTCGGACCTGGTGAGCATGTCCCTGGGCGGGTATGTCTTCCTCACCGGCGAACCTGACCGCCCGCCAGTACGTGTCGGCTTCCCCCAAGCCTACCTCCACGCTGGCATGGCAGCAGCATCAGGATCAATGATTGCCCACTACCACCGCCAGCTTACGGGCGAAGGGCAGTGGGTTGACGTCTCCATACACGAGGCATGCGCTTTGCTGCCGACGGACTCCTACAACTTCTGGGAAATCACCCGACTTCTCGAGCATCGCCACGGTGCGGTGCGCGTTAGGCCCGAGACCGGGGCCCGGTTGAGACGCGTCTGGCGCTGTAAAGACGGGTACGTCAACTTCGAGCTCTACGGGGGAGCCCTGGCCAGGGCATTCACCATCCCTCTGGTCGCCTGGATGGACGAGGAAGGGATGGCTCCCGACTTTCTGCGCGCCATAGACTGGGCAGCGTTCGATTATTCGACGGCCACACGGGAGGAGGTGGACCGCATCGCCGACGCGGTGAGCAGGTTCTTCCTGACCCATACGAAGGTCGAGCTCTGGGAGGGCGGGGTAAAGAGACGTTGCGTGGTCTACCCCGTAGCTTCGCCCTCTGAGGTCCTGGAGAACGTGCAATTGAACGCCAGGGAATTCTGGGTGAAGGTGGAGCACCCGGAACTCCACGATACCATCACCTATCCGGGCGCCTGCATAAGGTCACCGGAGGCACCGCAGAGACAGTGGCGACGAGCACCGCTCATTGGCGAGCACAACGTGGAGGTCTTCGAGGAGCTGGGCCTGTCCAGGGAGGAGATCGTCATGCTAAAACAGGCCGGAGCCGTCTGAATGCAAGTCGCCAGGCAAGCACTGGAAGGGGTCAAGGTGGCCGACTTCTCCTGGATAATAGCCGGGCCGCTGACAGCGAAGTTCCTGGGCGACCTCGGGGCTGAAGTAATCCACATAGAGTCGTACACCAACCCTGACAACCTTCGCAGTATTTCCCCCATGCGAGATGGTGTATCTGGCATAAACCGCTCCGCCACCTTCGCCCGCTACAACAGCAGCAAATATGGGCTGAGCCTCAACCTGAAACATCCCAAGGGACTTCAGATCGCAAGGAGAATCGTGGCCTGGGCAGACATTGCCCTGGAGAATTTCACCCCAGGGGTTATGGAAAGGCTGGGGTTGGGCTACGAGGACCTCAAGAAGGTCAAGCCGGATATCGTCATGCTGAGCATGCCACTGCTGGGACATGCCGGACCCCTCGCTACTCACCCGGGCCTCGGAGTGCAGCTATCCGACCTCATTGGTTTTGGCAACATCACCGGCTGGCCGGACCGGGAGCCAAGCACCCTTCCCGGAGCGTACACCGATTTCATCGGTCCTTACTACGCCCTGGTGGCCCTAATGGCAGCCCTTGATTACCGAAGCCGGACAGGAAAGGGACAGTACATTGAGCTGGCCCAGTTCGAGGCGGGGCTCCAGTTCATCGCGCCGCTCATCATGGACTGGACAGCCAACGGCCGCGAGCCCATCAGAAGGGGCAATGAATGCGACCACGCGGTGCCCCACGGAGTGTACGCCTGCCAGGGAGAAGAGAGGTGGTGCGCCATTGCAGTGTTCAGTGATGAGGAATGGCAGGCCCTGTGCCGGGTCATCGGCGACCCGGCGCTCTTCGATGAGCCAAGGTTCGCCACGCTTTTGGGTCGAAAAGAGAACGCCCGGGAGATAGACCGGTTGATCGAGGGATGGACAGCAAATCACACGGCGGAAGAGGTGATGGCGAAGCTCCAGGAGGCCGGTGTTCCGGCTGGGGTGGTAGCCAACGGCAAGGACCTGTTTGAAGACCCGCAGCTCGAGACTCGGGGTTTCTACAAGGAACTGGTGCACGCCGAGATAGGGCCACACCATTACCCGTCGCCACCTTTCAAGCTGTCGAGGACTCCGGGAGAACCCCGTATGCCATCTCCCTGCCTCGGTCAGCACAATGAGTACGTCTGCAAACAGATACTGGGCATGAGCGACGAGGAGTTTGTTGAGATGCTCAACGAAGGCGTATTTGAGTAGGGTATCGGGAGACTTCTCCCTACCTGTCCATCACCCGGCCAGGAGAACAGCGACATGGCGCGATTGGAGACCCTTCGGAAGCCCTGACATCACTTGTGCAGACTATATCCATCGTGTTAGCTCTTCTCCGCAC
>QMOF01000040.1 GCA_003650185.1 Chloroflexota bacterium
CACCCCTCCCCCGAACAACCCTCAGTTACCTGGCAATGTTATGTCTACTACAGCCGCTACTTCGCTCCCGTTCCCCGACTGACGGATGATCCAACACAACAACGGCCTGCTGTATGCAATTATATGTGAGCAGGTATCCATTGTGAAGGCTACCCGGCCACGCCTCGGTAGTGGCGGCGAAAAGGCCGCATAAGGCGAAGCAGGCACCGGTCAAGGACTGTGACCTCCCGTGATCCAAGGCGGGCATGAGCCCGGCTGCAAAGATGAGGGCGCCATGCTACAATTGGCTATCCGTCGGCGGGGAGCATCCCGTCAACCGCTCGACCGCCCCGTGCATTAGCCATGACAGGCAATCTGCTGCAACAACTGGTGGCGCTGGGCCTCCCGTGGCTCTGGGAACAGCGAGACCTGCACAGAGCTGACTCCCGAGAATTGTCCGCTGAAGAGAAGCTGGCATTTCGGGCCTACTACGAGGATGCGACTCTCGACAATGTGCGGCTGGCCACTGTTGAGTATATCTCGAATCCGCCGTTCTACACCGACCTCCAGTCGTCCGGGTACCCTACTCTCGACATCTCAGGCGCTGCAGGGGTGGCCTACATCGATTGCATTGTTGTGCGCAAGTCCACCAACCAGCAATCTGCGTGGTGGAACTCCCTTCTGTTTCATGAACTGGTGCACATCGTCCAGTTCGAAGTCCTGGGGCCGAGAAGGCACCTGGAGGTCTATTTGCGCGGCTGGATCGAGAATGGCTACCGGTACGACAGCATCCCCATCGAGGAGCAGGCCCGCCGACTTGAGGCCAGGTTCAGTGGGCAAGGGCCGCCGTTTTCGGTCAGGGAAGCTGTCGAGGCGGGTCTGGCCGATTTGATGTGATATGAAGGCTACGTGAGCACGACCTGTATGTCGCCTCACACAGTGGGCCGGCTGGAAACGTGACGTAGGGAGGCAGGAAATGGGCCATGTCGCTGGTTCAGACCACGCGTACCGCTCATTGCAGCGGCGGCTGGACCGCAATGTCACCGGCGCGCCGGAGTCTCCGGCCTTTACCAGGATTCTCCAGTTGCTGTTCTCTCCTGAGGAGGCGGAGATGGCCGCCCGTCTACCCAGCCGCCCCACACCCCTCGACGTCCTGGCCCGGAGGCTGGGGCTTCATCCCGAACGGCTCTGCGAAACATTGACCGGGATGGCCCAGCGGGGCCTGGTCCTGGACTTCGAACGCAGGGGGCGACACTACTTCATGCTGCCGCCCGTTGTGATCGGCTTCTATGAGTTCACCTTCATGCGCACCCGCGATGACCTGCCGATGGCGGAGTTGGCGCGTCTGTTTGAAGAGTACATGACGAAGGATGATCGCTTCACCCGCTCTGTCTTTCAGGGCAACACCCAGGTCGGCCGGTCGCTGGTACGCGAGGAGGCTCTCCCCGAAGGCGACTCCACCGAAATCCTGGATTGGGAGCGGGCCAGTCGGATCGTGTCGTCGGCACATGCCGTAGGCGTGTCGCTCTGCGCCTGCCGGCACGAGGCGAGCCACCTGGGAAGGGCCTGCGATAGGCCGCAAGAGACGTGCCTCACACTTGGGTATATGGCCGAGGCGTTGGTACGGAACGGCTTCGCCCGACCCATCACAAAGGCTGAAGCCATGCGCATCATGGGAGAGTGCAAGGAACTCGGCATGGCGCAGACGGCAGACAACGTACAGCACAACATCTCCTACATCTGCAACTGCTGTGGTTGCTGTTGCGGAATGGTGCAGGCCATCAAGGGCTTCGGTCTGCGCAATGCCATAGTCACCTCTAACTGGATCGCGGAAGTGGACCTGTCCCGGTGCAAAGGTTGCGGCAAGTGTGCCCAGGCATGTCCGGTGGACGCGATCCACATAGCACAGGAAACCCAGGCGAATGGCAAGCGACGGTGGGCAGTGCGCGACGAGGGCCTCTGTCTGGGCTGCGGGGTCTGCTACTCGGTGTGCAAGCAGGACGCGATCCGGATGAAGCCTCGCCCCAGGAGGGTCCTCACACCGGAGGCAGCCTTCGACCGGCTGGTATCGATGGCCATCGAGCGGGGCAAGCTGGCCTATCTGATCTTCGATGACCCCAGCAGGTTGAGCCACCGGGCACTGGGACGGATCACCAGCATACTGGAGAAGTCGCCACCGTTCAAGGCCGCCATGGCGATCGAGCCGCTCCGTTCGGCGTTCTTCAACGCGATCGTCAAGGGAGCGAAGAAAAGCCAGGGATAGGCAGGCTAGCTTCCTGACTGGCTCGGTCGGCGGTCCAGCCGAGGACGCGAAAGGAGGCACACAGGTGTTTCGCAGGACACATGCCTTTAGAGTGAAACCGGGACAGGAATTGGCTGCGGAAATAGCCCGGTACTGCAGCGAGCACAACGTTACGTCGGGGCTGGTGCTGGGCATCATCGGCTCGGTGACCAGCGCCCGTCTCAACTTCCTGGTGGACCTGCCGGGGAAGTACGAGAGCGTGGACTATCCTGGTCCCATGGAGATCGTCAGCGCCCAGGGCTCGGTGGCCCTCAAGGGTGAGGACACCGTGGTACACATACACACTCAGCTTTCGCGACGGGACATGTGTGTCGGGGGACATCTTGACCGGGCGGTGGTCTTCTCCACCGCAGAGGTGGCCATAGCGGAGCTGGACTGGCAGCTAAGACGAGAGGCCGATAGCTACACCGGGCTCAACGAACTGATCGAGTAAGCCCGGTTTCATGCGCTGCTTGACACCGCCTGTATGCACGCCCATAATGAAGCCTGCCACATGCGCATTGGGTTGCTGGCCGATACCCATATCCCCGAGGCAGCACGCAGACTGCCTTCACAGATATCAGAGGTCTTCCGGGGAGTCGATCTCATCCTCCATGCCGGCGACATCTACCTGCTCTCAGTGCTGGATGAACTGGAGCGCATAGCGCCTGTGCTGGCTGCCAAAGGCGACGACGATGAGATGGACGTGCTGGCGGACAGGCGGGTCAAGAGGAAACACGTCATCCACCTCGAAGGGCACACGCTATGGCTCATCCACGAGATACCGTATATCCGCATGGTGACACCCTGGCCCTCCAGAGGCCGGGCAAGCACCACGGAGGAGACGCCCCCGGACATCGTTGCCTTTGGCCATGACCACTGTACCATCGTGGAGCGCCGCAATGGTGTCCTGTTCGTCAATCCCGGCAGTCCCACCTTCCTCAACTATCGACAGGGGCCGGGCACCGTTGCTCTGTTGACTATTGAGCGCGCTGTGCTAGAGGCCAAGGTAGTGCATCTGTCCGCCGAGTCTCCTCCACCATAGGCGCGCTGGTGCACGTGCCGGGCTTCCCTCATTTCTGACTGGCGCTCGCCTTGTTCAGCGTGGACTGAACAAATTGACCAAAGGTGTATTTGGGTGCTACCATGGGTGCCGTGGCTAGGTCGTCAAGGAGTGCGGCTTGAACGAACAGGAGCGCCAACTGGAAGCCAAGCGCTTCGCTGAGGAGGTTGGCCTTCTCTTCGATGAGTACGGTCTCCCCCGAATGGCCGGGCGCATTTTCGGGTGGCTTTTGATCTGTGACCCGCCATACCAGTCGATCGGTGAGATCTCGGATGCGCTGGCTGCCAGCAAGAGCTCCATAAGCACCATGACACGGCTGCTTATGCAGCTCGGCGCCATTGAGCGGGTGGGGGTGCCCGGTGCCCGGCGGGAGTACTTCCGCGTACGCGTGGGTGCCAGTAACTTCGCCAGGCAGATGATGGCCCAGGTCCGCACCATGAGGAAGCTGAGTGAGTGCGGACTGGAGGTGCTCGCGGGTAGCGAAGCGCACCTGCGAGAGAGGCTGCAAATGATGCATGATATATGCACCTTCTTCGAGGAAGGACTGCCCGCTTTGGTCCAGCGATGGGAGATGAAAAACACTGCGGGGAGGCAGGGGCATTCTGGCGCCCAAGGGTAGCACGGAGTGGCCGCTTCTAGGTGAGGCTGCCGGGCACGACTGCGGCGCCGTGGGTACGGATGCCCCCTCGCCTGTAAGGGCTAGCGGAGGTATTACATGCATTGGTTGACCAGGATCTCCATTGCCAATCGATGGCTGACTTTCCTGATCGTGGCGATGATAATCGGCGGCTCTATCTTCGCCGTGCTTCAGCTCAAGATGGAGCTGATTCCAGATATCGAGTTCCCCATGACCACGGTTATGACGATATATCCCGGTGCCTCGCCTGAAGAGGTGATGGAGCAGGTCACGGTCCCAGTCGAGGGCGCCATCTCGGGAATGGGCGGCCTCAGGGAGATCGTCTCCACCTCGGTGGAGAATATGTCTTTTGTCTATGCTGAGTTTGAGTACGGCACCAACATGAAGAAGGTGAACGCGGCAATCGAGGACCGGCTCCGCGCAGTGAGCTTTCCCATGGGGGTGCCAAGCGTGGTGCCGCAGACTGGCGAGGAGAACCCCGCCGTGTACCCGCTGAACATGAGCATTATGCCGCTGGTTGTGTTAAGCCTTAGCGGGGACAAGCCGCCCAATGAGATAAGCGCGATTGCTGCCGAAAAGGTAGTGCCTGAGCTTGAAAAGGTGGAGGGTGTCTTCTCCGTCTCGTTGGAGGGGGGAGAGGAGAAAGTCTTGGTAGTCCCCGATGCCGCCGAGATGAATGCGCGGGGCATCCCAATGTCTCAGCTCGTGGCTGCTCTCAGCAGCGGACAGTACAGCTCGCTGGAAGAGATCAGCAATGCTGACGTGAACGGGACCACGCAGGTCGGTGATGTGGCCGACATTGGCATAGGGCCCGCTCCCGGGACAGCCATAACTCGCACCAATGGCCAGAACAGCGTTGGCATCATGGTGATGAAATCACCCGAGGCCAACACAGTGACCGTGGCCAATGCTGTGGTGGACAAGGCAGCGGAGATCCAGGCCACTCTCCAGGAGAACGGGGATGATGTCCAGCTTGTGGCTGTGCTTGACCAGTCGGATTTCATTGAGCGCAGTATCCGCGAGTTGACTCGTGAGGCGGTGGTGGGAGGGGCCCTGGCTGTCCTGGTGATACTGCTCTTTCTGATGACTATACGTGGCTCTCTGGTAGTGGCCATATCCATTCCCCTCAGTATCCTCGTTGGCTTTCTGGTCATGTGGGCCTGGGGGATAACCATCAACATCCTGACGCTCAGCGGTATGGCCATCGCGGTGGGGCGCATCGTTGATGATAGTATAGTGGTCCTCGAAGTGATATACCGCCGCCTTCGCCAGGGGCAAGGATTCAGGGAAGCGGCAATCGGCGGTGCCCGCGAGGTGGCCGTACCCATTACCTCTGCCACCCTGGCAACGATAGCCATCTTCCTGCCATTGGCCTTCGTCAGCGGGATCGTGGGTGAGCTGTTTGTGCCCTTCGCCCTGACTATCACCTTTGCCCTTCTGGCATCGCTTGTGGTCTCGCTGATGGTGGTGCCCCCTCTATCGGGTATGCTGGTACCCAAGAAGCTCAGGGGAGAGCCGGTCGACTCGTGGTACCAGCGCCTCTACACCCCGGCGCTGAAATGGGCTTTGGCACATCGGTTCCTCACCATAGCCATTGCAGCGGTGCTGTTCTTTGGCGGTTGGGCACTTGTACCGATGATCGGTACCTCCTTCATGCCTTCCATGACAGAGAAGATTGTGATGGTAGATATCGAGACTCCCCTGGGGACAGACCCGGAGACAACATCACACGTTGCGGCGCAGGTTGAGGAGGTCATAGGGAGCCAGACGGACTCCAAAGTCGACCTCTACTATACCACTGTAGGCACGTCGAGCTCATTCATAGGTGGTTTCACTGCCATGCTTGGAGGCAGCGGCAGCAACCAAGCCACTATTGAGATACTGCTTGATGCTGATGCAAACCTGGAGGAGGAATCCCAGCGCCTTCGTGACGCGGTGAGCTCGCTAGACGCGGATGCCAAGATCACGGTGAGCCCCATGGAGTCCATGCTCGGCGAGATGGACCCCAGTACCATACGCCTTCATGTCCTCGGAAGCGATTACGATAACGCAGTCAAGCCAGCCGCCGAAGAACTGGTGGCGGAGTTGCAGGATGTCAAGGGTCTCGGTGAGGTAGAAGCCGACATTGCTGTTACGGTGCGGAAGCCCAGCCCCACAATCCACTTCCTGCCGGACGGTATGGACCAGACTCAGCTCGAGCAGGAAATGTACGTCATGATGGCCGGCGTGGGCACCGGGGTAGAGCTGGACAGCAGAGAGCTCTACGTCACCGGGGTGATGCAGACCGCCAGCAACCAGGCTCAACTGGAGGACCTGAGGCTCTTCGGCGGTCTACCTGTGCCGGTCCGGTTGGGTTACTTCGCCAGCGTGGACATCGTGGAGCAGCCGACGCACATCAGTCGTATCGACGAGCAACGGTCGGCCACAGTCACGGCGGACGTGACCGAGAAGGATGTGGGGGCAGTGACCCGGGATGTCCAAGAGAAGATCGACGCTTTCTCTGCGGAGGGTGTCGAGATCGAGGTGGGCGGCGTGGCTGAGGAGATGGAGAAGACCTTCAGAGACATGGGCATGGCCATAATCATTGCCATCGTCATTGCCTTTGCCATAGTAGTCGCTTCGTTCCGTTCCATCATCAGCCCGCTCATTATCATGGTCAGCCTTCCTCTGGCATCCATCGGGGCGTTGCTTGGCTTGCTAGTTAGCGGACACCCGATAGGTGCCTCGGCTCTCATGGGCATGCTGATGCTGGTGGGCATAGTACTCACCAACGCCATTGTGCTGGTGGCTCTGGTGGAGCAGTTGCGGGGTAAAGGGATGAGTACCTACGACGCTCTGGTTGAGGCGGGACGGACAAGGCTGCGTCCCATCCTGATGACCGCACTGACGACCATGATAGCGCTGGTGCCCCTGGCCATTGGCTTGGGCGAGGGAGTACTTCTTGCTGCAGAGCTGGCAGCGGTGGTCATCGGTGGGTTGTTCAGCTCCACCCTGCTGACCCTGCTGGTTGTCCCGGTGCTGTACAGCTTGACCGCGCGCTTTCGGAGGGCGGCGCCTGCCAGGTCAGATTGAAGGGCCCAGGGAGGGGTGGCTCAACATGACAGAAGGTGGCAGAGTTCACGGGCCAAGAGGCGTAGCTGATAAGTGACCAGTTAGCGCCGACTGGGGAAGTCACTCAGACTGGCCGAGTAGGCTCAGGCCCACTGCCACGCAAGGCCGCTGGGGGATGCTTGCCTCTTGAGAAGGCCCTTCTGCACTAGTCGGCCCACCTCATCTCTGGCCAGGTCAGGACTGGTACCCAACCTTCGTGCCAGGCGCTGTGCCAGCCCGTCCTCGGCCTCTTCCGGGGTGCAGTTCTCTTTGACCCGTCCCAGCCTCTCGATGAGGTCGCCCTTGAGCACCTTCCATATAAACTCACCGCTATCCCTTGCCCGGAGACGCTCAATGCTGGCCTCGTCTCCGGCGTCCGCCCACTCCCTGATCTTGCCCCAGGCAAGGTCGATGTCGCGGTCATAGTCTGCCTTTATCTGCTTCACGATGTCGAGGCTGGGCGGCGTTGTCTCGGCTATAGGCTCGTTGGCATTGTAGCGGGCCCAGTTGCTGGTCAGGAGGCGGATGCCGAACCTCTCCCGCTCTTCGTACACCTCTGTTCCAGGGAATGGCGCCAGGAAGTGGAAGCCGTACTGGACTCCATAGCCCTCGAATATCTCCCTGGCAAGCCGCACTGACTCCTGCACAGTGTCCACAGTCTCGCCTGGCAGACCCAGAATAAACGAGGCGAAGCTATCGATCCCCACCTCTGAGGTAAGCCTGGCGGCTGTCCGCACTTTGTCCGGTGTGATACCCTTCTTGATGGTGTCCATGATCTTCTGACTACCACTTTCGATACCGAACACGAGAAAGGTGCAGCCGGCCTCTCGCATGAGTTCCAGCAGTTCCCTGGTCAGGGTATCCACGCGAGAGTATGCATTCCACTTGATCGGTAGCCTGCGCCGAATCAACTCACGGCACAGGGCCTCGGTGTGGCGACGGCTGGCTGTGAAAGTGTCATCGACGATGTTGACTGTCTCGAAGCCTAGGTCCCGGTGGATGGACTCGATTTCATCGACCACGCGCTGTGGCTCGCGGAAGCGGACTTTCCGGCCAAACATGTTGGGGGCGGAGCAGAAAATGCAGCGGTAGGGGCATCCTCGGCTGCTGATAATGGAGCAAGCCAAGCCCAGGGCCTTGTACCTGGAGAGCGGCATAAGGTGACGTGCCGGCATGGGCAGGTCATCCAGTTGCTGCACCAGTGGACGCGCTGCCGTCCTGAGCACGCGGCCGTCCTGACAAATGGCAATACCCGCCACCTCTCTCAGGTCGCCGCCGCTCCGCAGCGCCGAGACGAGCTCGACCACTGTGGCGTCGCCCTCTCCAATGGCAACCACATCGATCCAGGGAGCCCGTCGGAAGGTGTCCTCCCACGCATAGCTAACGTGAGGGCCGCCGATGATAGTGGTGATGGCGGGATCGAACTGCTTGCAGACCTTCAGAAGCCTGGCCGCAGCTGGGAAGGTCATGGTGGCGGCGGTTGTCCCGACCACATGGGGTTGGTAGCCCTCCAACTCGCGGCGGACTTTGGCTGCTGAGGGTTTCGAGGTGAGCAAGTCGAGGACCTTCACCTCAATGCCGTGCTCTAACAGACCTGCAGCCAGGTAAGCCAGGGAAAGAGGGGGCATCGGGTGCTCTTCCAAGTCATAGGGCGGTGCAATAAGAAGGACTCGCACTAGTCTGGTTACTGTTCGTTATCCTCGCGTTCCCTCCCCCCAACACACCCGTAGTTACATCCCCGCGACGCCGTAATTATAGGGCCTGCCTTTCCATCCCGCAACTGTGCGTAGACATCGGGTACGTCCACCGGGATTGTCACAAGACGCAGTAGCCTGCGCCATGCCTAGGTATCATCCAGTGCCCCGACCAGCTCGTCTATGTGGTTCAGGAAGTCCCCGACGGTGACGAACTCCCTCATCCTGTCGATGTCGATCTCGATATCGAAAGTGCCTTCCACGGCGACTATGATCTGCACCCAATGCAGTGAGTCGATCTTCAGGTCTTTCAGGGCCGTCTCAGGGGCGATATCCTGCTCGCTGTGACGACTAACCCTGGCCAGTATCTTCTTCAACTCATCCAGCGTTGACACTTGGCTGCCTCCTGGCTCGCTTTAGGGACTGCCCGGCTGGGCGGAGCGTAGCGGCGCACCTCGTCCGATGTTGGAATCAACCGTGATTGTTTGCCGAGGTGACTCTGTGGGCCTTCTCCAGCTCCTCGCGCAGCGTGGCGATGAAGCCGCTTTCCACCGCCAGCTTGGCCTCCTTGATAGCGGCGGTAATCTGGTAAGCGCGACTGCTCCCGTGGCAGACAACGGCGACACCGTCGATGCCCCACAGCGGCCCACCACCGGCCGCCTCTGCCGGGCTTACCAGGTGCATCAACTCCGCGGCGATACTGTCCACATCCTCTGCCGGGAGCCTGTCCTTTAGCCGCTGGCCCAGCCACCGCCCGAGGCTCTTACCAAGCCCCTCGGAGAACTTCAGGAGTATGTTGCCCACAAAGCCATCGCACACAATGACGTTGGCCTTTCCCAAAGGGATGTCCATACCCTCTACGTTGCCGACGAAATTGAGGCCACTTTCCCTGAGCAGGGAGTATGCTTCTTTGACCACCTCGTTGCCCTTGCCCTCCTCGGCGCCCACATTCAGCAGCCCGACCGTCGGGTTCTCGATCCCGAGGAACTTCTGCACGAAGACACTCCCGGCCACGGCGAAGTTCAGCAGGTGATAGGCCTGGCACCCAACGTTTGCTCCCAGGTCCAGGACAAACGTATTCGGCGCCAGCTGGATGAAGGGCCCTCCAATAATGGGCCTGTCCACCCCCGGCAGGGTACCGAGATAGCGGTAGGCGCTCAGCATGACAGCCCCGGTAGAACCAGCGCTCATCATGGCATCCGCCTTACCCTGCTTCACGAGCTTGGCCGCGATCGCCAGCGAGTTCTTCGGCTTACGCATCACAGCCAGGATCGGATTGTCGCTGTCCCTGATAACGTCGGGGGCGTCAACCAACTCAATCGGCAGGTTATCGGCACCGATTGCAGCAAGCTCCCCGGCTACCTCTGCCCTTGGACCAGTGAGGATTATGTCCACACCAAGTTCTCTGGCGGCCTGGACAGCCCCCCTTACGACCTCGCTGGGAGCATAGTCGCCGCCTACGGCATCCACCGCAATCCTGATTCTCATCCTTGCCTCGGCTGTCCTTTCTCCTGATTCCTGGATTTGTGACATCCTTGCCTTGCCTCCGATGCCTACCCACGAGCCGATACCACCTGAGTCTGTCATCGTTTCCTCCGTTGCGATCAGCTATGGCCAGGCCTTGATCTGTTCACAGCATTTGTCTTGCCCCTTCGCCAGCAACAGGCAAATCCGCGCAGCCAGTCAATCTATCGAGACCCCCTCACAGCACCAGCCCGCCTGACTCCCTTCAGCCTTCGTGCCCACCACCTCCCTCTACCCGGTACCTCCCTCAATGCTCTCCCTGGCAACAATGGCAGCGCCTAGCGCAGCCACGCCCTGTGGTGCCTCAGGAACGAGCAGGTCGAAGCCCATCTCTTCCTGAAGAATGCTCACCAGGCCACTATTCAAGGCGACGCCGCCAGTCACGGCAACCTCTTTCTCGATGCCGATTCTCTTGCACAAGGCCATCACCCGGTGTGCCACTGATAGAAAGATGCCGGCTGCGATTTCTTCCTTCGGCGTTGGCGGCACCCTATGCACATGCGATATAACCTCGGATTCAGCGAACACAGCACATGTCGCCGATATGTCGGCCCTGGCTCTCGCCTGAAGGGAGAGCGCCGCCATCTCCTCGAGGGGCACCTGCAATAGCTTGGCCATCTGCTGCAAGAACACGCCGGTACCGGCTGCGCACTTGTCCTGGTTGGCCCAGTCACATAGCCGCCCCCGGTCGTTCACCTTGATGATGGTCATGCTCTCAGCTCCCATGTCTATGGCCATTCGGGCCGACGGGAACAGGTGGCAAATGCCCCGGGCCAGGCAGGTGGTGATCGCCTTTTGCTGATGTCGGAAAGAGACCGATCTCCCTCCCGCGCCCGTTGTTGTTACGTAGACCTCGTCGTCGAGTCCCAACCCCACCCGGTGAAGCGCTTGCTCTGCTGCCGACCTGGCACTCAGATCGGCCGTGTCACTGGAAAGCACAACGCTCGAGGACAAGACCTGCCCATCCTGGAGCAGGACTGCCTTGGTCGTCAGACTCCCTACGTCTATGCCCAGCGCCTTCATGTTGCCTGTCCTGTCGCCAGCAAACGTGACTAGCGGTCCTCCATGAGCTCAAAGAAGCGCTCCAGCTTTTCCCTGATCTCCTCCTCAGAAGTGACGGTGGGATCAACAACATCACAGTCCAGAGTCAGCACCGGTATGTCCATGTCGTCCAGGACGTCCTTGAACAGCTTTATGGTGGCGCAGGTATGGCGGCAGCCGACGTCGGCGTAGTATACAGCGCCGTCAATTTTGCTTTGCCTGGCGCTTTCGGCGATCTCGCCCAGGGCCCTGTCGTCCAGAGCCCCGTACATGCGCATCTCGGGCCGCATAAACGATTTCCATGCCACGCTCTCGAGTGGCTTGCTCGGGTCCAGCCTACCCTGGCCCCAGCTACAGAAGAAGGGCTCAGTCACGCTGACCGCCCCGTATTCCTGCGAGATCCTCTCCAGGAAACCCATGAGGTACATCGGCGGCAGGAACAACGTCATCAGACGGAAACGCTCATGCGCCACGGCCCCTTTGCCTTGCCTGACAGCCTCTGTCAGCTCATGACAGAGCGTCTCCAGGTACTCGGTGGCCTCCGGTCGCCCGGCGAACAGGTAGTCTATGGTAAGCAGCTCCAGGAAGCCCTGTGGGCTGAATGGCGAAGGAACGGCCTGGCGCAACGTGTTAATCTGGCGCAAAAGCTCCACCTGCCTGTCGGTCTCAGCCACGACCTCGGCCAGCCGGTCCCAGTCCATTCTCTTGCCGGAATGGTCCTCCAGGAAATGCACCATGTCTTCCAGTTCACCTACCAGGTAAGCGGTCTCCGGCTCTGTCTGCTGGAAAGGGTGGTCCAGGAAGAAGCCTGGGCAGCCGGTTATCTTCATGAGCAGCTCGCCGCTCTTGGCAGTATTGTCGCAGACCATGTTGGACCAGAGGATAACGTTGGGTCGTGGCAGTGCGCGACTACTGAAAGCACCGGCCAGGCCTCGGTGTGGCGAGCAGATCTCCGACTTCAAGCCCAGCTCGGCCCCCGCCGAGAGAAGGGCAGCGTAGTCACTAAGGAACAAGGCCGTCATCCAGGCCGTGGTCTCCATGTGCATGGGCAGAATATCCATGGCGTAGAGGAGTTCGCTGGGGAAGAAGACGGTGTGAGCGGCTACGAAGTCGCCTGTTTCCGGTGCCTTGAGCAGCCGCGTGTAGTAGTCTCCCAGCATTCGGTAGTAGAGCTCTTCACTACGGCGTGGCTCAGGGCGTGCCCCGATCATCTTGAGCATCAGTCGGCAGGCCCGTAGAATGGCGTCGATTGTGTTGGGTTTTGTAACTGAGCTTGTCATCTTCGTCTTGACTCCAACATTTCGAGGAAGGCCTGGACCCTGGTCTGGATTTGGCCCGATCCCGATGTCCCGTGCTCGACATCAAGCGACAGCACAGGCACCCCCTCGGCCTCCAGTCTGTCACTCAGCAGCGGCAGGTCGTGGGCATAGGGCACACAGTACCTTATGATCTGGCTGATGACGCCGTCCACCCGAAACCGGCGAACCAGGTCCACGATTCGATCAAAGCGCTCATCGGAAGGAAACATTCGGGCGCAAGGGAAGTTGCTGAGGTACCGTTGCGAGATGGCTTCGATGGGGCTCTTGTCATCATCAAGCACCACGGGGTCTGACCAGTACCTGGTACTGGTGCACAGCTCGTCTGCCACCACCAGCCCCCCCAGTTGCTCGATTGACCTTATGAACTCCGGGTTGGTGAGAACGCTGCCAGTTATCGTCAGGCGGGCCGTTCCAGTGTGCCCTGTGCCTGACGCAGAGACCTCCTCCAGTAGCTCTCTCAAGTACGCGTTGAACAGCTCCTTGGGCATACGAGAACTGGCGTTGAGGACCTCCATGGTCTCCGCGCCGGTGATAGGGGGCGCATCGCGCTCTCTAAGCTCGTAGAGAGACCTCAGGAGCCTCCTGCACTCGTTGTACAGGTCTATGGACTGGCGC
>QMOF01000041.1 GCA_003650185.1 Chloroflexota bacterium
ATAGATGGCATGCATGTTGGAGTAGTAACAAGGAAAGAGGATCTCCTCTGTGGCCAGTCCCCCGCCGACCTCGTAGCGTCGCTCGATTACCGCCACCTTGGCACCGGCCTTGGCCAGGTAGGCTGCCGTTATCAAGCCGTTTGGCCCGCCGCCTATAACTACTGCATCCCAGTCGCTCTCGGCAGGAAACTCGTCAAAGGGCTTGCCGAGCAATTCATCCATTACCATAGCTATTCCTCCTCTTTCTCATGGACGCCTTGCCGATTTCTTGCCCTGCTGGGGGATGTACCACGGCGAGGCATACCACCAGTCGCCGGGCTCAACCAGGCCATCCTCGATCATGATGTGCATCAGGTTGTAAGGGATCGCCATCAGGAAAAGACCTCCCGGATGGCACGCTGTCTGATTGCAGAGATACAGACCATCAATAGGGGTACGATAGCGAGCCAGCTCCGGTATAGGGCGATTCTCCGCCCACTGATCGTTGCAGTGCCGCGTGCCGCACCAGGTGCCCCCGATCATCCCAGTATTGCGGAACTCCGAATCATAGGGGCTGTTGGCCCAGCGGGCGATTATGTTGTCAGAATTGAGGTTCTCGTAGACCTCAGACATGGAATCGACCACGTACTGGTTCATCCCGTCCTTCCACCTGTTGATGGCATCCGGTCCATCAACGTGATATTCAGGCGGGGGGACAAGATGGTAAACCGGCGACATCAGGTGACCTTCCCCCCTGGTGACCTGGGGGTCTGTGATGGCGAACCTCTCGGAAGGGGTAGACAGCCACATTGCCCTTTCCGCAGGCACAGTGGGATTGCCTCTCTTGCCATCCACGTCTGCCACGTGGTCATAGTACATCTCGCGCGAGTCCATGGGGTACGCACCACCAATGAACTTGGGGAACTTGGCCTTGGGACGCAGTGGCTCACGGGTCAAAAGGTGCGATACATAGATGCTGCCCCCTTTGAGGCTGATATCGTTCACCTTCTGGAGCAGCCCCCGGTCCACGTGCTGCGGACCAACCAGCTTATTGAAGGTCTGCCTCACGTCCACTCCACTGATGACCGCTTTCGTCGCCCAGATCTTCTTCCCTGCACAGGTAGCGGTGTCTCTCAGCCTCACCCCAACCGCAGTACCGTCATTGATGATGATCTCGTCAACCGGGCAGCAGGTACGTATTACCGCGCCGTGAGCTATAGCACACCGCATGACCGCATGGAAGTAGTCATGCATGCCACCGCGCGGCACATGCATGCGCGTGTATATGACCAGCGCTATGTTGCAGCACCAGGCGGGAATGGCAACACCCCGCCAGTGCCCGGCAGCGCCTGAGTACCAGGCTATGATGGCCTGCTGCACCTTCCAGGGCTCGCTTTCCAGGTGCTCATCCATGAGATCGAAAAGGTCCATATCAAGCAACTCTTCCGTCCACACATCCGGCTGGTACTGCTTGTAGACCTGCATATAGGGGATGTTATCGATGGTCACCTCCACCTCGGGAGGATGCGGTGGGCACCAGAAGGTAGCGCGAAGTAGCTCTCTGGTAAACGGAGGCTGCGCCAACAGGCCGCTCAGCTTGGCATAGCCCATCTGGTCCTTCTCGGTCAGCTTGGACATCCCCTGGGTGGTCGGAACGCCCCTGTCCACATCGGCCATGATGTCGCCCATCTGGTTCTCGTCCATTGCCCGGAAGCCATATTTCCACAGCTCCAACTGGTCAAAGCCGGGAGCGGCTCCGCCGTACAGGAACATGGCGTGCGGGTTGATGTGCACCCCAGCCATGGGTTCAGTATTCTCGCACGCTCCACCCGCCTCCGGGCGCTCCTCCAGCACGCACACGCTCGCCCCACACTTGCCCAGGTAGGCTGCCAGGGTCACGCCGTTGGGCCCGCCTCCCACAATGACAAAGTCATACCTTTCATCCTTGGCCATTTTCACCCCCTGTCCTTTACTCGAAATGTTCTTCTACCACAAGATGGACTGCACCACCAAGAAGCGATGGCTTCCAGGTAGCAGCGTCACTCCTTCCACCATACTTCCCAACAGCCCAACCCAACCCCGGGAGGTGGAACCGAACCATCGCCCCCCCTGACCACTGCCAATAATGACAGCAACACCCCCCGCACCTGTCCAGGTCAACCCCAAACGATCAGCCCGCGCAAAGGCGCTGGCTTACAGAACCAGTGCCCCAGTCACCCGGTTCCTATCCACAACAGCCGGGCTGGTTATGCCAGAGTCTGCTGGAATACCGTTGACCCCAGTCTCCATGTCTGCCCTCCGCAGTATCTCATTACCTGACCACTGCAACGCTGGTGTGACGACGCTAGCGCATACGAATGAGGTGAAAAAACGACGTGAGGCTTCCCGGCAGACTTCTTGCTCGAGTTCACGATGTCCAACTTCCAGCCCGCCAACACACCGCCCTGGCAGGGCACACTAGCGCACGCTAACCCCGTGGCTCGAAATAGACCCCAACGCTCGGCAGCACCCAAAACACCAAAACACCCTGAAAGCGCCCGAAACTTCGTAGTGAAGACTATCACAAGAAACGTTCGAACGTCAATCTTGCGGCGGAAACGCCTGTACCGCAGTAGAGCTCCTTTGCAAGGCAGCCCCCCAGCCACCCTGCCACAGCGAGGGGCCGCTGCTGGCGCCCGGCCTACCCCACACCCAGCCATATCCCTCTCTCCGGCCAGGCACCACACAACCGCTGAATCGCCCTTTTCTGGGATTTCAAGGTATCACAAGAGCTTGCACTTTGTCAATGCCTTGCCATCCAAGGCTTGCCACACGGAAACTGCACATCAGCAATACCACTGGCTTTCCCTACCCCCCACCGATGGCCAGCATGATAAACAGCTCATCGCCGTCTTTCAAGTGGTTACTCCACTCCTCCGGATAAGCCCTGTCCCCATTGACAAACAACTGCACCTGCGGCAGGAACTGGCCTTGCTTGTCGTACAGCCACTCCCTCAACCGAGGAAACTGTGCCTCCAGCTTTGCCAGGCAGTCCAACGGCGAGTCCGCCGACATCTCCACTGTCTCTTGACAATTGGCAAGCGCGCGCAGCACCGGCGATATCTTTACCTTTATCATTGCCCCGCCGCTGACCAAGCAGATTGGCAGGCATCACACTGCGGGTTCCTTCTCAGTCTGACCTCACTAAAGCTGGCTGCCAGCCCATCGTAGATCAACATTCTGTCGCAGAGAAGCTCTCCCATGCCCAGCACGTATTTTATCACCTCAGCAGCCTCAATACACCCGATCACACCCGGAGCCACCCCCACCACCGTTGTCTTGCCCGGCACCACTCCTTGATACAGGCATCTCAAGCACCCTGTCTTCCCCGGGATTATTGTCGTAGCCCTACCCTCAAACCCATAGACCGCCCCATGGAACAACGGCAGCCTTCGCTCCAAAGCCACAGCGTTGAGCAGATACCTGGCTGGCAGATTGTCCATCGCGTCCACAATCAGGTAATCAGACACTAGCTCAGACACGTTCTCCGCCGTGATCACCTCACCGATGGCCTCGACCTCGATATCTGCATTGAGCGACTCCAGCCTTTCCCTGGCCACGTCGACCTTCTTCCTACCCAAATCGTTCTCGGAGTAAAGTATCTGGCGGTTCAGATTGCCAATCTCCACTGTGCCATCATCGATGATCCTTATCCTTCCCACACCGGCAACAGCCAGGTACGTCACGGCAGGCGTACCCAACCCTCCCAGACCAGCGACCACCACCCGGGCTCTTTTCAACTTCTCCTGCCCCTCCTCTCCCCACCCAGGCATCATTATCTGCCTGTCGTACTTCAGCAGCTCTCGTTCACTTACCACCAGCACCATCCACTCAGCTATACTCGCGCTGTGCCCGGCCCCCGTTCTGACTCCGCCTCATTCCGGCGCACACACCCCGCCGCCCAACCAAGACAGCACCTCTCCCCCAGAGGAGAGAGGTACTTCTTGCTCACATGTGGTACTGGCCAGCCAAACCCTAGTACAGCCTGGCCGCCAAATCGGACAGGCCCACCCGCTCCAGGGCCTCTTTTGTTGGACGACCATCAGGGCCCAAGCCCCTGAGGGGATAGAACTCCCTCAGCATGAGCTGCAAATCAGGGGCAGAGCCCGCGGCACCACCCTCTTTCGTCGGGGTCAGTATCTGCTTGGGAAGCGTGTCATCAGCCGCCGTGATGCCCATCAGATTGCTGATGCCCCTCTTGAGCAACCAAATCCGCTCCGCACACTCCTTCAGCTCTTCCATGGTATAGTCGAAGCCACTGGCCGACTGCATTATGTCGATCAGGTCCTCCCCATCCATGACAGAGATAGTCATGTAGCAAATGATGGCTGAACCATAGATCTGCCCGAGGTCCTGAGAATTCTTGACGATCTCAGCCATGCCCTGACTCTGCATTGTGGCCACGCCGGGCGCCAAATTGAACTCCGGCCAGTTCACTATGCCCACCCCGATGCTGTAGATAATGTCGTTCGTATGGCATGCTCCACGCACCCCGGTGGCATAGGAGAGGCCAAGACCGTGGTTGGCCCGGGGATCGTGCATGGGCACCTCCATCCCCTTGACCACAACAGCATAGTCCGAGGCATTCTTACCGATCCTCTCAGCCGCCCGCTTGGCCCCCTCAGCCAGGACATCGCCGAAACCCTCTCGACGGGCGACCTTGGGCACCAGTTTCATCACAGCATCGGCATTGCCCCATTTGAGCTCCAGACCGTCGGCATCCTTCGCGCTGAGGATGCCGTTCTCGAAGCAGTCCATCACCATTGCCACCGTACCGCCAAAGGAGATGACGTCGATGCCATAGTCATTGCATAGTTCGTTCAGCTTGATAACCGCCGCCATGTCATCGATCATCAGAAGGCTACCAAGGCTGACCACGCCTTCATACTCCGGGCCCGGCCCTTTCATTCCTGCATACGGGCCTTCAGGAATACGGACCACCCGCTTGCAGCCCACCATGCAGCCACGGCATGACTTGTTCCCAGTGAGGTAGGTCGGGCTATTCAACACTGCCCCACCGATCTTTGAGGCCACAGCCGTGTTGTCGCCGACAGTCCAGTTCTTGCCGGGCAGATCACCTGTCACCATGCTGACGTCCACGGCCGCGCTGGTGCCCATTTGCCCAAGCACCATGGTAGCTACGTTTTCCTTGGCCTTCTGAACGACCACCTTCCGCCTGTTGGCAAACCTCGTGGGCTCGGCCAGCGGCACTTTGCCGCTTCCCTTGACCACGATGCCCTTGAGCTTCTTGGAACCCATTACCGTTCCCAGGCCACAGCGGGCGGCAAAGTCCCTATCCTCGTTGCAGATGGCAGCATACTTGACCAGGTTCTCTCCTCCCTGGCCAATGACCAGCACTCCGGTCCTCTGCCCTCCGTGCCGCTTCTTCAAGATGCTGGTGACCTCGAAGTTGTTCTTGCCCCACAGGTCGGAGGCATCCTTCACCTCCGCCTTGTCATCCTCAATCAAGATATAGACGGGCCTGCTGGAGGCGCCCTGTACCACAATTCCGTCCCATCCAGCACTCCGCAACTCAGCGGCAAAGCTGCCCCCGCAGTTGGACTCACCCCACATATTGGTCAAGGGCGACTTGGCACACACCGCCAATCGTGATCCCCCAGGCAGATTGGTGCCGCTCGTGGGCCCGGTCATGACGAACAGTATGTTGTCCGGCGATAGGGGATCCACGTCAGGGCGGACCCGCTCAAACATTAGCCTTGCTGCTAACCCGCTGCCCCCGATGTACTTGCGCAGCACATCTTTGTCTACCGTACTCCTGCCAACCTTGCCATCGGCCAGGTTGACCTCCAGCATCCTCCCTTCGAAGCCTGCCATTTGCACCTCCTTCTTGGCTCTCTGCCGGGCACCCAGAATCGGCCAGGACGAGAACGGTCCTCTTGGCGATCGTGGTACCCAAAATGACTCCGCCTATCCTGAAGCTGACACTCTCAGAATAGAACGCACCCCCCAACGAGGAACCGTACCCGCACCACGCCTTGACACTGTAGAAGTGCCCACGCCGTAGACACGCGGCACTGCAACAGACACTACACCAGGCTGATGGTTCACACCCGACCAGAATAGGATAGCTGGAATATGTAACAGGTGAAGCCTTGCTTACCCTCGTCGGGTTGTTTGGCGTGCCCCTCTGCCTGTCGGATACCACAAAACGATGCCTTTTGTCAAGGAAAACGTGCCTTGCGCCCTGACAGCCGTCTATGCGTCATTTCGATTCGAAGGCCGCCTCCAGCAACCGCCTCAGTATCCTGGCTGTAGCCCCCCAGATCACCCGGTCACCGTAGTAATAGAAGCACTGCTGGACTTCCTCGTCTCCAATGACCTCCTTCTCCTCCCTGAAGTTGCTCTTGTCCAGAAGCACCTCCAGAGGGACAGAGACCACTTCCTCTACCTCCCGGGGATCGAGCGTCAAGTGCTGAGGCCAGCGTATAGCCCCGACATAAGGAGTGATGAGAAAATTGGTGGTGTAGGTAGGAGTATCGTCCAGTTGCCCCAGAATTTGCACGTCAGCCGCCTGGAGTCCGATCTCTTCTCGGCACTCCCTGAGTGCAGTTTGCAAGAGGCTGGTGTCCTTCGGATCCCACGTCCCCCCGGGGAAGGAGATCTGACCCTTGTGGTGGTCCACCGCCTCGGTCCTCTTTGTCACCAGCACGTAGCACTGATCTGCCTCATGATACAAAGGTATCAGGACAGCCGCTCGCCTCCAGCCTTCGCCTGAGTACACCTTTCTCTCTCGCTGGCAGAGTGCCCGCCTTATGGCCGCCTTTGCGGCTACGTGGGGACGGGGGTGCTCCCAGACTTCCCTGACCCTTTGTCTCACCTCGTTCAAAGACACGTCAGTGTCAATTACCACATCAGCATACCTTACCCTGTCCTCTGAAGAAAGCTGCGAAGAGATACGCTCCCGGGCCTGAACCTCCGATAGACCCGAACGAGAGGAACAGCGCTCCACCACCGTGGACTCGCTGGCCACGGTTACCCATACCTCGTCTACCAGGTCCAGCCAGTCAGCCTCAACCAGCAAAGGAGCCTCCAGCACCACCACCGCAGCGCCCTCAGCCTCAAGGGTCCGTACCCTTTCTTCCACGACACCATGCATCGCCGGATGCATTATCCGGTTCAGCTCCGACATCGCCCCGGCATCCTTGAAAACGATCCCGCCCAGCTTCTGCCGGTCGATTTCGCCACCGTTCTTGAGAATATCCGTCCCAAAAGCCGCCACAACCTGCTCCCAGGTAGCGCTGGACGGTTGAAGAGCTTCGTGCCCAATCTCATCAGCACTGATAATCACAGCACCAAGCTCAGCCAGGAAACCGGACACAGTGCTTTTGCCGGTGCATATACCTCCGGTAAGGCCTATGACAACCATGCAAATCGTATCTATTCTCCCAGCAATGCCTGGCGATATCAAGCACAGTCCCGTGGCCCAAATCCGTGGATTTGGGACTGACGGGGGTGTTGTTGCGTCAGGCTTGCGTCATGTGATAAACTCATCTGGTGCCGATGGGGAATCGTCTAGCGGTAGGACGGCGGACTCTGGATCCGCAAGGCTAGGTTCGAATCCTAGTTCCCCAGCCAGTGATGAAATACCGCCGTCGCGTGGCGCATTCGTCTAGCGGCCTAGGACACCTCCCTCTCAAGGAGGAGATCACCGGTTCGAATCCGGTATGCGCTACCATATTATCTGTCGCCAGGGCTAGGCGAATCGCTTGGTCTTGGGGGAGCCAGCGCCAACCACGTGTCACCTTGTCACGGCAAGTCGGCTACATCGGTGGCCATTCCGGCACTTCAATTCGCTTGTGTCAACAGGCTCGATGACGTTTTCTTTTTTGCCTCGATTTTCCTTCCCAGAGGACTACCTCCTGGTGAATACCCACAGGCTATTGCTCATTGCCTCGATGACTACTTCCCGCACAGCGGAAATCAAGCGGAAACCACATATGGTGCCATGACAATGGCGTGCGGCTTGGGCCAAAGCAGGAGCGCCAGGCGGACGTGTTCGCGCCCTGCCTAACGTGCGCTCACATAGGCCGCGGACGACCAGCGAGTTCCGATCTGTAATACACAAGATGGAGCCGCACCGTTGATGGGAAAGTCCAAGGAGGTACTTAGTGGACTGGCAAGTATTCGAAATCGTGTACCCGGGCACGTGGTTGTGTAGCGAAGACGAGGAGTGGGCGTGGCGAGTTTCGCATCTGTTTTACTACCTCGAGAGCGACCTTGCAGATGCAGCCGTTTCCCTGAACCTATTTGAGTCAGCACGGCAAGTCAGGCACGAGCAACTGAAAGCAGGTTGGCTCGTACATGAGTATCAGGCCCGTCTGGAGTCCATCCATGCCCACAGCTATCTGTACGCAGTAGACGCCTTCGGCAAGATGCTTGATGTCCTTTGCCAGGAAGACCACATATCCGAGCAGGTCAGGACTGAGCGTGAGCGCTTCCACCAGGCCTTTCCAAACCTGAGAGACATCCGAAATTCTGCTTTGCATGTCGAGGACAGGGCGAGAGGCCTCGACCGGAAGCGGAAGCCTATTGAACCGAAACCCATAAGCAACCGGATGATCGAGGCTCCCAGCGGCGGCGTGTTGGTGCTGAGCGGTCTGAATGTCAACAGAATCGGATACACATTGGCGGATGGCAGCTACGCAGAGATCGCGCTGAGCTATAAGAACACCGCCACAGTGGCCAACGTCTTTCAGAATGTCCTGAATGCCTTTCAATGGGAGGGGCCAGAAAGGCACGTTCCACACCGACCGTGACACGGCCGTAGAGTACACCCGAATGGCGGGGCAGTGGTGGCCCGGCTTGTAGGCAGAGCTTCGATCGGCTATTGCGCGACCTGAAAGCCAGCGCTACCTGATGCCTTTGAGTAGCCACCAAACACAAGGGCGCGAGTGCTCACTCTCCCGGCTAGCCTCTCCTGTTCGGGACACACAACGAGACAGGAAGGCGTCCGCCAACTACCCACACAACGGGGTGCGGGCGCTCCGTACGGAGCGCCCGCACCCTGAACGCCTGCGCTACCTAAGACGTCTTACTTATCAGCAAACCGACAGCACAGACCGCCGCCGGCCTACTCCGCCAGTTCAACCGTAGCTACGATGACCCCTGTTGCACAGTCAGGGTTGCAGGTCACCGTGACCACAGTCCCCTCCGGCCACAGCTCGCTGCCGTCCTCCAACTGGATCAGGAGCAGTCTCGTGCCACTCGGGGTCCCCTCCGAAGCAAAGTGTGCCACGACACTCCTGTCGGCGTCCATGGTGACAGTCGTCGGGTTTGCCGTCCCTGACGCGTCACCGCTCCAGTAGGCGAACACGTACCCTTTAGCAGGTACGGCTGTCAGCGTTACCTGCGTGCCCCACGGATAAATGCCCTCCGCAGGGTCCGCCGCCACCGAGCCCGACCCCACCGGATCGACTGCCGCTTCCAGACTGCAGGTGGCCTGCACAAAGTGGGCGGTGACACTCCTGTCGGCGTCCATGGTGACAGTCGTCGGGTTTGCCGTCCCCGACACGTCGCCGCTCCAGTGGTCGAATGACCAGCCGGCAGCGGGCGATGCACTCAGGGTAACCTCCGTTCCTTCGCGGTATGCCCAGGTACCGGGCGCAGGACTGGTGGTACCGCTGCCACTGACCTCGATGTTCAGCGCGTACGACGACGGGACCACTCCGCCTTCCCAGGACAGGTCGGCGCTCCGGTGGAGCTTTACCTCATAGCCGCTGGCCACCTGCTCTACCCACACGAGAGCAAAGCCAGAGGCCGGTATGCCCGCTTCTGCCGGGTGCACCGCGCAGACCAGGCTGGGCCAGCATGCATCGTAGCTGCCGTCCGCGACAGCCTGCTGTGCTTGCCAGCAGTCTGTCCTCCGGCGGTACTGGACGCTATAGCTCTCGGGGTAGCTCCCCCACCCCTTGCCGTACCACGCTACGTACACACTGCCGTCCTGGTCCAAGGCTATCGAGGGATTGTTCTGGTCTATGTTGATCTCAGTAAGGGCTTCACATGCCTGCCACGACGAGGAGCCCCTCTGGCGATACAGGATCTGGTGCCTGCCTCCGTAGGGAGCCCAACCGTCTCCGTACCACGCCACATGGACGTTGCCCGCTGGATCCACGGCTACACACGGCCCCCACTGAAAGTCAGTCTTGTCCGATACCTGCTCCACTGCCTGCCACGAAGCAGCGCGCTTGCGGTACTGGATATTATCTATGGTCGGATTGAACCCCCAGCCTATTCCCGACCAGACTACGTGCACGTTGCCCGCTGCGTCCACTGCCATGCTTGGACTTCGCTGGTGCTGCGCCTTGTCGGTGACAGCCTCCTGGCTCTGCCAAGCGTTCGTCTTCTGACGGTACTGGATGTTGTAGATAGCAGGGTTAGCGCCCCAGCCCTGGCCTTGCCAGACAACATGTACGTTGTCCTGACCGTCTACAGCTATGGCTGGATTCGCCTGGTTCCCGGCAACGTCTGTGACGGCTTCACGAGGCTGCCACGACGTCGTGCGCACCCGATACTGGATATTGTAGTAGTTGGGGTTGTTGCCCCATCCTTTACCTTGCCACACCACGTGTACATTGCCCGCAGAATCCGCGGCCACGGCACAGCTCCGCTGGTGGTCTGCGCCAAAGGATATTTGCTCCTCCACCCAGGTATCCCCACCGTCCGTGGAGTATGCGCCAAATACCTGGATAACACCGCCAGCCAACCGAGAATAAACGCACCAAAGGTCCCCAGTGGCGGTCCTGACCATGCTTCGAGCCCCATTGGGCACAAGTGCCGTCGACGGCACCCCAGTGGCAACCGAGCTAGATACATCGACAGCCGCCTCGGCTGGAGAGATGACCACCCCCACGATAGCAACCAGTCCCAGAAGCGTCAGCAGTAGCTTTTTCATTTCTCGCGGTTCCTTCCCTCTTTCTAGTTATTACTCAGGATGATCAATGGCTGCTTTGCAGCTCCCCCACCTCCCAACACCTCTCTTCCGTCTTCAGTATATGCCTTCGCCCTGGCGCACTGTCTCCTGGTGGGGTCTCACGACTACAATTGCTCCAAAAACCGGACCCGACTGGGAAGCATTGCGCAACGACTGCCGTACTTCGCTCACGGTTGGCAACCGAGTGCACTGTTGGATCACGGCAGCCCCGACGAGTTCGGCGCCTGATGAGCGCCCTACCCCCGAGAACCAGCCCAGCTTGCACCTCGCGCGTCTGTCCTCTGTTGTTCACCGCTTCTGCTCCTTAACTGGCAGCCGTTTGCCCCCCGGCAGGCATGCTGTTCGCTAGCTTGGCAAAGAAGCCATTTATTAGAATGCATCTCCGTGGGAATGTCAACCGTGCCAGCCGGGGGCATAGCATCCCGCTCATCGCACTGCAACCATCCCTGAACCACGCCGTCACCAACTGTAACCACTTCTTAACCTGTATAGTGGTAGTCTGGAGATGCTGGCCCCGGGATCCAGGTGAAAGGTGAGCAGTCGAGTGGCAGTGGGGGCACCATGGGGGAGAGGGCTGATAGAAGCAGCATTGAGATGCACCGCCTAGCTGTATTGGAAGCTCTGGTGAGGGAACTGGGCACGGGAGTCGTCATGTTTGACGGCACCTACTACATACCGAAGACGGGCACTCTAATAGACGACTCCGTAGCCATCAACATGCTCGCCAACCCCCAGTTGATGGACAAGCTGAAAGCCAAGATCCGCAAGGCAAGTGTTAGCAGAAGCGCCCAGGCTTGCTCACGCCTGCATGGCGCGGCCGACTGAACGACGACCTCCTGCCATTCTGCCCTTCGGCATGGCGACTGAAGGCAGAGCAGCTTGACAAAAGCGCGGGTTTATGCTATCGATTTCACATCGCCAGCTTCCGCAAACGGCAGTCCGCGCCTGCTGTAGCAGCTTCCCACTGATAGTGTGCGATCAGCAGACGCCAGTCGCGAGGGAACAGACGATGATTGTAGCTCACCGTGCGCAGGCAGGAAGCCATCGTAATCGTGCAACTATCGCAGGAGATTCTCGCGCCATCCACCTAAGTCTCGGCGCCCCATGCCCATGCCTCCACCCTCGCCCGACGGTACGGCGATCGGATAAGGACGGATGAAGATTCTGGCGATTGAAGACGATCCTGACATACTGGAAGTAATGAGTCTATCCTTTCGGACGGGGTGGCCTCAAGCGATCTTCGTCTCCACCGACAAGGGGACGAAGGGTATTGAGATGGTAGAGACAGAGTCTCCGGATATAGTGCTGTTGGACTTACTGCTCCCTGACATGAACGGCTTCGATGTACTCTCTGAGATACGTACTTTCTCCAACGTGCCGGTCATCATCGTCAGCGTGAAGGTCGAGGAGATGGAGCGTGTGAGGGGGCTGGAGATGGGGGCTGACGACTACATCTGCAAGCCGTTCAGTTACATGGAGTTGCTGGCAAGGGTGCGCGCGGTGCTGCGCCGGGGTGGCACTGAAGAGGATGCCAGCCTGCCCATCGTTTTCGATAATGGCGGGCTTGTCATCAACTTCAGATCACAAGAAGTGAGACTGCACGACATGGAGATAAACCTGACCCCTATCGAGTACAGATTGCTGTGTCAACTGGCCATCAACAGCGGCAAGACGGTGTCCCACCAGACGTTGATAGAGAAGGTCTGGGGGCAGGAATACCTGAACACCCCCGGTGTGCTCAAGGTGCACATTCACCGGCTCAGACGAAAGCTGGGTGACAATCCAGAACACCCAACCATGATAACAACCGTCCCCAGAAGGGGCTACCGGTTCAATATGTCCACCAATCGTAACTGATCGGGTGCTCCCCCGCCTTCAGCGGCTGTACCCACGGTTGCAGACCTGGGTGCAGCCTTGGTGCACTAGCACGTTGCCAGGCACCAACCTAGTGAGTTCCTGATCCTGCTGTCGGCCGTTTCTCTCTCCGTGCGGCCCAGGTCGAAGCCTCCAGCACCAAGGACAATCTCTCTGGCAATACCGTAACCCTTCACTTGCCAATACGTAACCCTCCAGAAACGCTTCCTTCACCCAACTTCACCCCATTTTAACCGCGCCTGTGCTAGCCTAGAGCCACCAATTCAAAGGGCTAGTTCGGCAGGAACCC
>QMOF01000042.1 GCA_003650185.1 Chloroflexota bacterium
CCCTATTACACCGGGCAGACCGAATACCCGCATATGGAGCCACCTCCATTGATCTTTCTCATCCGGAGAATGGCCCCTATTCTACCTGTCTACTGTCTCACATGTATCTGAACGAGCTCACGCGTCCGTCGTCCGCTGGACCAAGACCTCAGCCCCACTCACCCCTTGAAGAGGCAATCGTTTGATGTTATAGTAAATCTGCCTGGGAGACAGGCAATACAGAGTGAGCGCGACCGAGGGATTACTCGGCTACGAGTTGACGAAGAGGCGTAGGTGGAGGGATCGCATAGTGGCCTAGTGCGGGCGCCTGCTAAGCGCTTACCGGGGAGAACTCGGTCGTGGGTTCGAATCCCACTCCCTCCGCCAGATTAGGTCCCCCTCCAGGCCATACCACCCAGCGACATGGTCAGGCTCCTGACCCTTTCAGAGAACAGGTATTGGTCATGCCCCGCTACTATGTTTGGACTATCGGCTGCCAGATGAACAAGGCCGACTCAGACCACGTCATCGGCTACCTGGAAAGAGCCGGATACTCATCCACAGACTCCCCTGAGCATGCTGACTTCATCCTGGTCAATAGCTGCGTGGTCCGTCAGAATGCAGAGGACAAGGTGCTCAACAAGCTGATGGCCCTCAAGGCCGTCAAGAAGAAGGCGCGCAATACCATCATTGCCCTTACGGGCTGCCTGGTGGATTCCAGGGCGGAGGATCTCAAACAGCGGTTCCCGTGGCTGGATATCGTCTTCCGACCTCGGGAATGGGAGGCCGTCTCCCGTTGGGCGGAGGCCCGCGGTCTGCCTCGCCTTCAAGAATCGGACTCCGTGCTGGCCCAGGCTGGCTCCGTCACCGCCTATGTCCCAGCTATCCACGGGTGCAACAACTTCTGTTCCTACTGCATCGTACCGTATCGGCGCGGGCGGGAGCGAAGTCGCGACCTGGATGAGATATGGTGTCACGTCAAGGTGCTGGTAGATCGCGGCGTCAAGGAAGTCACTCTGCTCGGCCAGAACATCGGTGCCTACGGGCGCGACCTCCCTTACAGACCCGATCTTGCCGACCTCTTGACGGAACTGGACAAGATACAGGGGCTGCTCCGAATACGCTTCCTCACCAATCACCCCAGGGACGTCAGCGAGAAACTGATACGAGCCGTAGGCCGTCTGGAGAAGGTCTGCGAACACATCAGTCTGCCGATGCAGGCTGGCGACAATGACATCCTGCGGGCGATGAGGCGCGGCTACACTGTTGAACAGTACGCGGACCTGGTGGGGCAGGTACGTTCAGCCATTCCGCAGGTGGCTCTGAGCACCGATGTCATCGTTGGTTTTCCCAACGAATCGGACGAGCAGTACGAGAACACACTCCGCTGGCTGAGGGAGCTGAGGTTCGACAGGATTCACGTGGCGGCATATTCGCCCAGGCCGGGCACCATTGCTTCCAGGAAGTTCCCGGACAACGTCCCTGCTGAGAAGAAAAAACTTCGCCTGCGAGAGATCGAGAGCTTGCATGAGTCTATCGCCTCGGAGATCAACGCTCAGTCGGTCGGGCAGTCTGTGGAGGTGCTGGTCGAAGGCAAGCAGAAAGGCAGATGGCAAGGCCGCACTCGAGGCGACAAGCTGGTGTTCTTCACCGACAAGTCGGATGCCGACCTCACAGGCCAACTGGTAAATGTCACAGTCGAGAAAGCGAGTGCCTGGGCCCTCCAGGGCAGCCGCGTTTAAGGCGATTTCCGTGCTTCCTGGCCAGTCCCACCCGACTCAGCTTGACAACCGCCCCACCCAACCATAGAATCTGAGCCGTGGATTGGCAGGTAACCGCAACCACCATCAAATGCCAGTTTGTGGACGATTTCGCTACGATCATGGTGTACCCCGATCGTACCGCAAAGTGCGCCTTCGTCAACCGGCACAGCAAGACGAAGCAGGGTCAGAAGAGGCTGGCCGCCTGCAAGTGGCCCAATTGTCAACTGGTGGACGAGTTCCGAGAGCGTGCCCTTAACATGTAGGTCTGGGCGCTCTCTGAACATACGGTCGGGCGAGCCCGCAACGCGAAGAGTCAAGGCTGGCTGCCCATCCTACTTCTGCTAGGCTCGGAAGAGGGGACAGATAGCGGTGGCGTTCATAAGGCCGGAGCGGTTCACTGAGCAGGCCCAGGATGCGTTAGCTGCCTCGCAAGAGTTGGTCCGTCGCTTCAAGCACAGCCAGTGGGACGTTGAGCACATTCTCGCCGCACTCCTACAACAAGAGGACAGCCTGACTGTCAAGGTCCTGAGAGAGCTCGGCGTAGATGACCAGGCGCTAAGGCAGCAGGTTGAAGCAGCCCTGGAGGAATCGCCAAAGACCGCCTACGAAGGCGGTCAGATATATGCCACCCCCCGTGTGCTCAGCCTGCTCGAAGCCGCCAGTGCCGAGGCCGACAGGCTCAAGGACGAGTTCATCGGCACAGAGCATCTTCTTATCGCCATCGTGTCAGAACGCCAGGGCGTCGCTTTCCGGCTGCTAAGCGCCGCCAGGGTTGACCAGGAGGGCATATACAGAG
This sequence comes from Chloroflexota bacterium, assembly GCA_003650185.1. GTDB lineage: Bacteria > Chloroflexota > Dehalococcoidia > UBA2247 > RBG-13-53-26 > B9-G15. The sequence goes on from QMOF01000042.1 coordinate 2,539, forward strand.
CCCTTCAGGACATACGGGGTGGGCATCGCGTTACCGACAGAAGGGCTGAGAGCAAGTATCGCAGCCTTGAGAAGTACGGGCGCGACCTCACCGAGCTTGCCCGGAGAGGCAAGATCGACCCGGTGATTGGCCGAGAGGAGGAAATCCGCAGGGTGATGCAGATACTCTCCCGGCGTACCAAGAACAACCCCATCATCATCGGTGAAGCCGGAGTGGGGAAGACGGCTATCGCCGAAGGACTGTCTCTGAAGATGATCGCCGAAGATGTCCCGGACTCACTGAAAGACAAGAGAATGGTGGCGTTGGACATGAGTTCCCTAGTGGCTGGGAGCAAATTCAGGGGTGAATTTGAGGAGAGACTGAAAGCAGTGATCGACGAGGTCCGCCAGGCCAACGGCGAGATCATACTTTTCATCGACGAGTTCCATACCGTCGTTGGGGCTGGTGGCGCGGAAGGGGCCATAGATGCCAGCAACATACTCAAGCCAGCACTGGCCCGGGGGGAACTCCAGTGCATCGGTGCGACCACGCTCAACGAGTACCGTGAGCACGTGGAAAAAGACAAGGCGCTGGAGCGAAGGCTTCAACCGGTGTTCGTAGATGAACCAGATGTTGAGGACACCATAGAGATGCTGCGAGGACTCCGGCCCAGGTACGAAGCCCACCACAAGATCAAGATTGATGACTCAGCACTGACGGCGGCTGCCACTCTGTCCCACCGGTACATCACCGACCGCTTCCTGCCAGACAAGGCAATTGACCTCGTCGACGAGGCAGCCAGCAAGCTGCGCATCGACCTGGAAAGCGCTCCGCTCGAGGTGAAGAGGCTGAAGGCGCAGCTTCAGCACCTCGGCAACGAGGAGGAGGCCGCTTCGCAGCAGCGAGACTATCAGCGTGCAGCGGAGATCAAAGCGCGAATGCTCCGCGTAGAGGAAGAGTACACTCGGGCGAGGTCAAACTGGCTCCAGGACAAGAAGATCACCGGCATCGTCACCGAGAGCGACATTGCCGATCTTGTATCCAACTGGACCGGTATTCCTGTTTCTCGCATACTGGAGAGCGAGGCTGAGAAGCTGGTCAATATGGAGCAAAGGCTTCACCAGAGAATCGTGGACCAGGAGAAGGCCGTCGCTGCCGTTTCGGAGGCAATCCGCCGGGCCAGAGCCGGGCTGAAAGACCCCAGGAGGCCAATCGGCAGCTTCATCTTTCTCGGGCCGACCGGCGTGGGCAAGACAGAGCTGGCCCGAGCTTTGGCTGAGTTCCTGTTCGATGACGAGAACTCCATGGTGCGACTCGACATGTCAGAGTACATGGAGAAGCATACGGTGGCCAGGCTTGTGGGAGCTCCGCCCGGCTACATCGGTTATGAAGAGGGCGGCCAGCTTACCGAAGCGGTGCGCCGCCGACCATACCGGGTGATACTCTTTGACGAAATCGAGAAGGCACACCCTGACGTTTTCAACATCCTCCTCCAGGTCCTGGAGGATGGCCGCCTGACGGACGGCCACGGCCGGGTGGTGGATTTCAAGAACGTGGTAGTCATCATGACCAGCAATCTCGGGACGGAGGAACTGCAGCGGCAAGCCATGGGTTTCCGCGCGGAGAGGGAAGTGGATGTTGAGAAGTTCAGACAGACGATCGGCAAGGCCCTGAAGCAGGCGTTCCGTCCTGAGTTGCTCAACCGGATAGACGATATCATCGTCTTTGACTCTCTGACACAGGAACACCTGGCTCGGATCGTTGAGCTGCTGCTCAGGGATGTGCAGGAACGTCTCTCAGGACGGGGAGTCACCCTGGAGGTGACGGACGAAGCCAAGTCGTGGCTCATCAAAGAAGGCTATGACCCGCTCTTCGGGGCGCGCCCACTGCGTCGGGTCATTCAGCGCAATATCGAGAACCCTGTCTCCAAGAGGATATTGCAGGGCGAGGTTGGCGAGGGCACTACAATCCTCATTGACTCGTCCCCCGATGGCCTGGTCTTCTCCACCAAGTAATCAATGAAAGCTCTTCTGCAACGGGTGACCAAAGCCTCAGTCACCGTCGACGGCAAGAAGGTGGCCGAGATAGGGCCAGGACTGGTAGCCCTGGTGGGGGTAGCCCGGGACGACTCAGAGAGTGACGTCCAGTACCTGGTAGACAAGACAATCAACCTGCGCATCTTCTCGGACAGCGCTGGGAAGTTCAACCTCTCACTGGTGGACATAGGAGGAGAACTCTTGGCGGTAAGCCAGTTCACGCTTCTGGCCGACACCAGGAAAGGGCGGCGGCCCAGCTTTACAGGGGCTGCTTTGCCCGACCGGGCTGAAGCGCTGTTCGACAGCTTTGTTCAGAGGGCCAGGGCCGCCCGTCTGAAAGTCCTCACCGGCTGCTTCCAGCAGCACATGCTCGTCGAGATACACAATGATGGGCCGGTGACCGTCCTGCTGGACAGCAGGGTCAGGGAGATACCAAGACGCGCCGCCTGAGCCTGGGGTGGCTGGTATGTTTCCGGTGCGGTCCGCTGATTCAGGAGATCTCGTCCAGGTACGTGTCGTCCAGTGGCGGTAACTGGAATCGAGGGCCGATCTCCTCACCCTCCGCCAGTACCTCCGTTTCAGGCCCCTCAGCGGCAGGCTGCTCTTCCTCCGGGCAGCACCTTGCCGGGATCAGCCTGCCGATGATTACATTCTCCTTCAGACCGAGCAGTGGGTCTGTCTTACCGGCAATGGCCGCCTCGGTAAGCACCCTGGTAGTCTCCTGGAAAGAAGCCGCCGCAAGGAAGCTCTCAGAGCTGAGGGCGGCCTTCGTTATGCCCAGAAGCGCAGTCTGAGCCGTGGCCGGTTCTCCAGCCTCGGCCACCACCCTGGCGTTGATGTCCTCGAAGGTGAAACGGTCAACCAGGTCACCGGGCAGAAGCTCGGTGTCTCCAGGTGAATCGACCCTCACCTTCTGAAGCATCCGGCGCACCACCACCTCGATGTGCTTATCGTTGATGTTCACTCCTTGCGAACGGTACACCTTCTGTACCTCATCCACAAGATAGCGTGCCACTGCCTCTCTTCCCTTGATGCGCAGAATATCCTGCGGGTTGACATGACCATCAGTCAACTGATCGCCTGCCCTGACCCGAGAACCGGTCTGCACACGAATGCTGGCCGAGAAGGGAACAAGGTATACCTCTTCCTCTTTCTCTTCATAGCTGATGACGACGCTGTTGCCTTCAATGCTCACTGTGCCGCTGACGGGTGCCACTATCGGCTGTGTCACCAGGGCTCCCCGGTCTTCCTCAGCGGGTGCTTCCTCCGATGAGGGCTTTGCCAGCACTGTACCCACGTCAACCCAATCGCCATCGCTCACCATTGCCTCTGTGCCCGGGGGCAACGGATACTCGTTGCGGTATACCTCAGAGTTGGTGATCCTGATCCTGTAGCCTTCGTCCACCGGCAGGACTTCGGCCACCCCATCGATCTCAGAGATGACGGCCTGTCCCTTGGGCACTCTGGCTTCGAAAAGCTCCTCAACACGAGGCAAGCCGCTGGTGATGTCAAGGCCCATCACACCCCCGGTGTGGAACGTCCGTAGAGTCAACTGGGTCCCGGGCTCTCCGATACTCTGGGCAGCCACGATGCCCACTGCCACCAGCTTCTCCACCAGCCGCCCCCTGGCAAGGTCATAGCCGTAGCAATACCGGCAGACACCCCGCCTCGACTGGCAGGTGAGCGGAGACCGCACGTAGACCTCGGTCACTCCTGCGGAGACTATGCGCTTTGCCTGCTCTTCCTCTATTGGCTCATTTCGCTCAACGATGACGCTGCCGTCTGCGGGATTGATGACCGGAGCGGCGGCCAGGCGACCCAGGATGCGCTCGTACAACGAAGGCAAAAAGGCATCCTTTGACTCTGTAACCCATATCCCTGAGGTCCCTCCACAGTCGTCCTCAAAGATAATGACATCCTGGACAATATCTACCAACCGCCTGGTGAGATAACCAGCATCCGACGTGCGCAGGGCAGTATCTGCCAGCCCCTTGCGAGCGCCGTGGGTCGAAATGAAGTACTCCAGGACCGATAGCCCCTCGTTGAAGCTGGATCTGATGGGAAAGTCGATAATCTTGCCTGAAGGATCGGTCATCAGACCGCGCATACCTGCCATCTGCCTGATCTGGGATATGTTACCCTTTGCACCGGAGGTAGCCATCATGAACACGCCCCCGTACCGGTCCAATGACTCAGAAACCAGGGCGGTTATTCTGTCTGTGGTCTCTGTCCAGACTTCCACCGTGCTCCCATACCGCTCGTCGTCGGTGATCAGACCGCGGTAGTACTGGTCCTCTATTTGAGCGACAACCTGTTCGGCTTCCCGTAGCACGTCGGCCTTGGCCTTTGGAACTCTCAAGTCACTGACGCCAATGGTGATGCCTGACCTGGTGGCATAGCGGAAGCCCAGTTGCTTGATGCTGTCAGCCACAGCCGCAGCTCCTTCGTTGCCTAGCATCTTAATGCACCTGGTAATGAGTTGCTTCAGGTTCGACTTGTCGACCACACTGTTGACAAAACCGATCTCCTCGGGCAAGACGCTGTTGAAAATGATCCGCCCGACCGTAGTCCTGGTAGGATGGTCTCCGTTGTGGTTCTTCACCTCAATCTCGGCCCCCAAATCCACCATACCCAGATTGTAGGCCAGTTCCGCCTCGTCGAAACTGTTGAAACACATACCTTCGCCCTTGGCGCCAGGTTTGGGGGAGGTCAGGTAATAGCAGCCAAGGACCATGTCAAGAGTGGGCGCCACTATCGGTTCCCCGTTGCTGGGCAGCAGCATGTTATGGATGCTGAGCATCGCCTGCCGGGCCTCCCTGACCGCCGCCCGTGAGAGGGGAACGTGAACAGCCATCTGGTCGCCGTCAAAGTCAGCATTGAAAGCAGCGCATACCAGAGGATGGAGCTGAATAGCGCTGCCATCGATCAGAACCGGCTCGAAAGCCTGGATGCTCAATCGGTGCAGTGTCGGAGCCCGGTTAAGGAGCACCGGCCTTTCTTTGATGACTTCTTCCAGGATGTTCCATATCTCCGGCCTTGCCCTCTCTACCATTCTCTTGGCACTCTTGATATTGGCGGCAAGACCCTCTCGCACCAGACGGTACATGACGAACGGTTTGAACAGCTCCAGAGCCATCCGCCGGGGCAGACCGCACTGATGAAGCTTGAGCTCAGGGCCGACTATGATCACTGACCGCCCACTGTAGTCCACCCTCTTGCCCAGCAAGTTCTGGCGGAACCGTCCTTGCTTGCCTCGGAGCACATCAGATCGCGACTGTAGCGGCCGATTACCGGCACCAGTGATCGCCCTCCTCTGTCTGCCGTTGTCGATGAGCGAGTCCACTGCCTCCTGCAGCATCCGCTTCTCGTTATGGATGATGATGTCCGGGGCGCCCAAATGCAGCAGCCTCTTCAGTCGGTTGTTGCGGTTTATGACCCTCCGATAGAGATCGTTGAGATCGCTGCTGGCGAACCTTCTGCCGTCCAACTGCACAATTGGCCGCAAGTCCGGCGGCAACACAGGCAGAACAGTCAGAATCATCCACGCCGGTCTGTTCCCGCTGCGCCGGAAGGCCTCAACCACCTGCAGCCTCTTTATCGCCTTCTTGCGCCGTTGACCGGAGGCTGAGTCCACCTCCTGGTGCAACTCGTTGTGTAACTTGTCCAGGTCGAGGTTCTGAAGGATGTTCAGGATTGCCTGGGCACCTATGTCTGCCTGGAAGATGCTTCCATACTTCTTCCTGAGCTCCCGCCACTTGTTCTCCGTTAGCAGCCTCAGAGGCCGTATCTCTTCGACTTCCTTGATCCTTGCCTCGAGCTCTTTGTCCAACCGCATCCGCTCGTCGGCATCGACATCTTGATTGTCAAACAGCTTATGCCGTTCTTCCCGCATCTGATCGATGAGTTCATTCTTCCCAGTCTCATCAACGCTGGTAATGATGTACTGGGCAAAGTAGATGACGCGTTCCAGACTGCGGGGAGACAGGTCCAGCAACATACCTATGCGGCTAGGTATTCCCTTGACAAACCAGCTATGCGCCACCGGGGCAGCCAATTCGATATGCCCCATGCGCTCGCGGCGCACCTTGGAGAGAGTGACTTCAACCCCACACCTGTCGCAAATGACCCCCTTGTAACGTATCTTCTTGTACTTACCGCAGTAGCATTCGAAGTCCTTCGTAGGGCCGAAAATCCTCTCGCAAAAAAGGCCGTCCCTCTCCGGCTTGAGGCTCCGGTAGTTTATCGTCTCTGGCTTGGTTACCTCCCCCCAGGACCAGTTCCTGATCTGCTCGGGCGACGCAAGAGAGATACGTATCCCTGTTAAGCTATCAGCACTAAGCAAGCTACTCCCTCCCGATTAGCTTTTTTCCTCGCCGAACAACTCCACCGCCAGCCCCAAGCTCTGCAATTCGTGCACCAGGACGTTGAAAGACTCTGGTAATCCAGGAGGATGCACGTCTTCACCCTTGGTGATGGCCTCGTAAGCCTTTGCTCGCCCACCAATGTCGTCTGACTTTATTGTGAGGAGTTCCTGAAGTGTATGCGCTGCTCCGTACGCTTCCAGGGCCCAGACCTCCATCTCGCCGAAACGCTGGCCTCCAAACTGGGCCTTGCCACCCAAGGGTTGCTGTGTAATGAGGGTATATGGACCGGTGGAGCGAGCGTGAACCTTGTCTTCCACCAGATGTATAAGCTTCATCATGTACACGTAACCCACAGTCACCGGCTGATCGAACCGCTCTCCGGTGCGACCATCAACCAGGACTGTCTTGCCGAGGGTCGGCGGTATGACCGCCTTCTCCCTGCTTACCTCTGTCACCTTTTGGACTACTTCCTCATGGCTGGCCCCGTTGGTATCCACGCCGAGCCCTTTCAGCCAGAGGCGGAGACACGCCATCCTCGCCTCGCCCGTCTCAGTCTCATCGAACACCTTGTCCCCGTCAAATCCCTGGCCGTCAAGCCATGCCTTGGCTCTCTCTATCCTCTCCTGAGCGGGCAACGCCCCGTCAACTGCACCAGCCTGTCGTGCGATCCATGCCCTGGCCAGCATATCCTCGATTGCGTCGATGCTGGCCCCTTCAAATACCGGGCAGTCCACCTTTAACCCAAGATCGTGCGCAGCCCAACTGAGGTGCGCCTCGAAGATCTGGCCCAGATTCATGCGTGACGGAACGCCGATTGGGTTGAGGATAATCTCCACAGGCGTGCCATCCGGCAGGTAAGGCATGTCCTCCTCCGGCAGGATACGAGCGATGACACCTTTGTTGCCATGCCTGCCGGCCAACTTATCTCCTTCGGAGACCTTCCGCTTCTGCGCCACCCAAACTCTGACCAGTTGATGGACTCCTTCGGGCAGCTCATCGCGGTTGGAGGACTTCTTGACCGCTATCACCAAGCCCCTCTCCCCGTGTGGGACTCGAAGGGACGTATCCTTCACCTCTCGCGCCTTCTCGCCAAAGATAACCCTGAGCAGCTTCTCTTCGGCGCTTAGCTCTGTCTCCCCCTTCGGGGTAATCTTTCCCACCAGGATATCGCCCGACTCTACCTGAGCCCCAACATAGACAATGCCTTCTTCGTCCAGATTGCGCAGGCTCTCCTCTCCCACATTCGGTATATCCCTGGTTATCTCCTCGGGACCTAGCTTCGTCTCTCGAGCCTCAACTTCATACCGCTCGATATGTATGGAGGTGAACTTGTCACTCTTGACCACCTTCTCGGAAATGACGATGGCGTCCTCGAAGTTATATCCCTCCCAGCTCATGAAGGCGCACAGGACGTTCTCGCCCAGGGACAATACGCCGTTATCCGTCGCCGAGCTGTCAGCCAACACCTGCCCTCGCTGCACGCGCTCCCCCTTGGTTACCACAGGCCTCTGATTGATGCATGTCCCCTGGTTCGTGCGCATGAACTTCATCAAGGAGTAGGTCTGCTCGTCGCCCTCGTCACTTCTGACCACAACTCTATCACCGGTAACCGACACAACCTGCCCATCTCTCTCCGCCACTACTAGTTGGCCGCTATCTCGGGCTACCCGCTCTTCCATCCCTGTTCCCACAATCGGGGACTCGGGGCACAGCAGCGGTACAGCCTGACGTTCCATGTTTGATCCCATCAATGCCCGGTTGGCATCATCGTGTTCCAGGAACGGGATCAATGACGCAGAAACACCAACAATCTGCTTCGGCGACACGTCCATGAAGTCAATCTCTTCCGCCGAGGCCTTGAAGAAGCGGTTGCCCTTTCGCGCTTCGATCTTGCTCTCGGCAAACTCGCCAAACGCGTTGAGACGTGCACTTGCCTGCGCAATCATGTAGTCTTCTTCCACGCCAGCGGACAGATAGACAATCTCCTGAGAAGCAAACGGGGCTACTTTGATGGTGTCGCGTGGCAACCGAGACAACGCCGTGGCCAGATCAGCATCGACCCGGGTACCGGCCTCTGCAATGGTCACGCCTTTGTCGTCAACTATCGTCTCCGAGAGAGCCCGGTTCAGCAACCGTTCGGGGTCGTTCTTCACCTCACGGACTACCCTGCGATAAGGCGTGGTTATGAAACCATATTCGTCTACCAGGCTGTATGTCGCCAGCGAACAGATTAGCCCGATATTCGGGCCCTCCGGGGTCTCAATAGGGCAAATCCGACCGTAGTGAGAATAGTGAATATCGCGCACCTCAAAGCCTGCCCGCTCTCTTGAAAGCCCTCCAGGGCCGAGTGTCGACAGACGGCGCTTGTGAGTCAACTCAGACAACGGATTCGTCTGGTCCATGAACTGGCAAAGCTGAGAGCCGCTGAAAAACTCTCTTATTGCGCTGAATATCGGCCGCGTGTTGATAAGAGCGTTGGGTGTGACGGTCTCGGCATCAACGATGCTCATTCGCTCCCTTATGGTCCGCTCCAAGTTCAAGAGGGCCATATTGAACTGGTTCTGAATCAGCTCGCCCACCGTGCGCAGTCGCCGGTTGCTCAGGTGGTCAATGTCATCGGTTGGTTCCCGGCCATCGTTGACCATGATTATCTGGCGTACGATGGCCACAACATCTTCCTTGGTGAGAGCCAGACTGGACTCCGCACCGTTACCTGCCCGACCCAGGCGCTTGTTGAGCTTATAACGGCCAACCTTGCCCAGGTTATAGTGCCGTGGGTTGAACAGGAGATTGTTCACCATGATCCTGGCATTGTCCACATTAGGAAGGTCGCCAGGGCGCATGCGCTTGTAGATCTCCAGGAGTGCGTCCGCCTCGCTCTTGACTGACGGATCTTGTTTGAGGCTACCTTCGATTAGAGTGGCGGACGGACAGTCCATGTCCCGGAACAAGGCCAACACCTCATCGTCGCTACTGAACCCTATAGCGCGGAGGAGGGTTGTCACCGGAAATCTTCTTTTGCCGTTCACCTTCACCCAGATGACGCTCTTGCTGCTTGTCTCGAACTCCAGCCAGGCGCCGTGCTCGGGGATGAGTTTCCCATAGCACAGTTCTCCGCCGCTGGCTATGTCCGGCTCAAGTGTAAGGTAGAGACCGGGCGAGCGGATCAACTGGCTGACCACCACTCGCTCAGTGCCGTTGATGATGAAGGTCCCGGTGGGGGTCATCAGAGGGATATCGCCCATGAAGATGTTCTGCTCTTTGATTTCCCCGGTCTCCTTGACCAGAAGCTGGACCTTGGCGTACAAAGGTGCTGAGTATGTCAGGTCCCGCTCGCGGCAATCGGCTATCGAGTGCTTCGGCGGCCCAAACTCACAGTTGAGGAACCGTAACTCAAGTCGCGTCCCTGTCAGGTCTTGTACCGAGAGGCCCTCAAGGAGATCTCTGAGTCCCTGTTCTTGGAACCTGCGGAACGAGTTGAACTGAATCTGGATCAGGTTTGGTACGTCTAGAACGGGTGCCGGAGAACCAGGGAGCTTCCTGGCGGTCCCCGGTCGTGGAGACAAGCTAACTGCAGGAATACTCAATTGACCGTCCACACTCCTTTACTGGGTATAAGTGCACTAAAGCGCACCCCTAGTGGAGAAAAGCCTACCTACGGTAGAAAGTGAGGAATGTTGCTGCATATAATGGTGCACAAAGCCAATCTTGTATTATAGCCTGCGAAACACACCTTGTCAAGGCCCTGTACTCGTCCACTACATATGAGACAGTTGGAGGTCCGGGGCGATCTCCGGATGGCAGTCTCTAAGATACTCCGCAGGCGTTCTCCATTGCAATGCTTGATGAGGGCGGATGTGGTTATAG